>NZ_JBEZIR010000010.1:0-107788 GCF_040651175.1 Kitasatospora sp. NPDC048540 | reverse complement strand
AACGTCACCCGCTCCCGCCTGGGACGACTCGTTCGTCAGGGACTCCTCGACCAACCCGGACGCGGCCGCTACCAGAAACGGACTTAACGTCCTCTGAGTGCGAGAAACGCCAACCCGGCCACGGTGTGGTCCCCCTTTCGGTGCAGAGGTCACGGTAGCGCGAATCATGCGGATGCGAGGCGACTTATCCGCCGACGCACGGCGAGGACGGTGGCGTTGGTCTCGGGTGTCGGAGCGATGACGGTCAGCATCGCCAGGAGAGGACGTCCGCTGGCCAGTGCGTCGCTGTCGGGGACGTCCTTCCAGGAGGCGGCGGCCTGGTGGGCGCTGGCGCGTGCGGGCCGGCTCGCGGGTCCGGTGGCGTGCGCCCAGCCGTGGGCGATGTAGGTCCACAGCTCGGCGGCGTAGCAGTAGTCGCCCGACATCCAGGCGAGGTCGGCGCGGACGCCGGCGGCGGTGAGCGTGGCGGGATGGCGCTCGCCGTGGGTGGCTGTCAGGCCGGCCAGCAGGAGGTCCGCCTGGTCGGCGGCTCGTGTGAAGTCGTGGGCACGGCCGGCCTCGTAGACCGCTTGCAGGGCCTGGTCGTGCTCGGGCGAGGCGCTGCTTTCGCCGGCGGGGGCCGGTGTCGCTGCGGTGGGTGGGGTGAGCGGCTCCCCCGGGGCCAGTGGGAGGGTGCTCCCGTCCGGGTTGATCTGCAGTCTGAGGCGCTGCTCGGTTCTGGTGTCGTGAATGGCGGCTGCGATCGGCGCTCCCGCGCCTGCGGCGTCGAGGGCGAGCTGTTGGAGGACGGCGCGTGCGGGTTCGACGCCGGGTGGCACGTCGATGGGCTCGTCGTCGATGCGTGCGGCGCCGTCCGGGCTGATGTGTACCTGGGTGTCGGTCACGTCGCTCCTTGGGGTACGGGCAGGGAGCTTGTTCCCCCGGCGCTCGGGAAGGCGGGCGCGGCCCAGCCGCGGTAGCGCATGTGCCAGGTCCCGTCGGTGACGTCGGACCTGGGCCTGATGCCGATGGTTCCGTAGCCGTTGATGTCGGTGCTGGCCACCATGTCGCCTCCGAGGTAGAGGAGGACGTGGCCGGCCTCGCTTCCGCTGTCGTAGAACAGGAGGGCGCCGGGGGGTGGCGAGTTGTCTCCGGGGTGGGCGTCGCCGCTGGAGACGAGGCGCTGCCAGTGGATGTTGGCCGTCTCGGATCCGGAGGATCCCCAGCCGTAGGCCTGGGCGACGAAGTTGTCGCAGCGGTGGTGGAAGTCAGAGCGGCCGCTGGCGGAGCCTGCTCGTGCGGCCGCGATCGCCTGGTCGGCGGTTCGCGGGTTCTTGGTGGTGAACTGTGCGGCCGGGTCCGTTGCCGTGCCTGTTGCTCCGGCGGGGGTGGGGTCGCAGCCGGCGAAGACCGAGGTGACGGCGGCGGTTCCCCAGGTGGTGCTGACAAGGCCGCCGGCGCTCTGTTCCCACTTGGCGTAGGCGTCGGGGAATCCTGAGCGCTGGACGGCCTGGGCGGCCTGGGTCAGCGGTCGGGTCTGCCAGTCCTTGATCTTGACGAGGCCGTCGTAGAACTTGTTGGCGGCGTAGACAGGGTCGGTGATCTGGGTGACGGATCCCCAGCCCTGGCTCGGCCGCTGCTGGAACAGCCCGACGCTGTCCCGGTCGCCGTGGTCGAGGTTCTCGAGCGTCGATTCCTGCATCGCGGTCGCGACGGCGATGACGGCCGCCCTGGGGCTGAGCCCGCGGGTGCGGGCAACGTTGGTGATCGTGGAGGCGTTGCGGATCTGCTGTTCGCTCCAGTGGGGGGTCTGCTGGGGGCCCTGCGGGCTGATCGGGACGACGACTGCGGGGCCGTCCTGGGCAAGCGGAGGCTCCCACCCGACCGCGGCAGTTGCCGTCCCCGCGCCCTGCGTGCCGCTTCCGACGGGAGCGAGGGAAGTGGTGCAGGTGGCGGCGTTGGCGTCTGCTGCTGCCCCGCTGCCGCCCAGGAGGATGATCGACATGCCCATCACCGCAACAGCCAGCACGGCGGCGAGCAGTGAGGCGCTCTTCTTCACCGCCTCACTGTGACCCGCAGGTCCGGGTCGGCCTCAGGACGGGTCGGAGAGCTTCCCGGAGACCGGGATGTCCACCGCATAGTTCCCGCTCGGCGGACTCTCCTGCAGCCGTGGCGGGCTCTCGCTGCCGTGGCGGGGCCGGGGCGCGTCTAATGGCGGGGCCGGGTGCGCCGTTGCGCCAGCCGGCATTCACAAGGGCCGGCAGGGGGGTTCTGTGGGCGCCGGATCTGCGCGCTCCGCCATGTCGGCAGTCGCCTTGTGACAAGGCGGATTTCACCTTCCGCACCGTGCGGGACCGAGAATCAGGGTGGGCACATGGGACTGCAGGACATCATCCTCGCGGCTGACCCGTCGCCGAAGCCGGGCGGGACGGTGGACGGCCTGGTGACTGGCCTCGCCCCGGACTGGGGGCCGTTCGCGACGGTCGGCGCGACGGCCCGCACGGTCATCCAGGCCATCATGGCGGCGGTGATCCTCATTCTGCTGGGGAAGGCGCTCATCGGCGTGATCCACCTGAAGGTCGGGAACTCCCAGCACGACACGGTGCAGGTCAAACAGGGTCAGAAGGAACTCGCGGGAAGCCTCGTCGCGGCGTTCATCGTGGCGTCCATCGGAACGCTGTTCACCATTGTCTACGGCATGGGCATTTGATGCCCCGCCCGGGCCGTGGCAGCGGCACGCGCGTCCTTCGTCCCGACGAGCCGGCCCGGAAGCCGCCGAGTCCGTTGCGCGGGCCGGTCCTCGTGGTCGGTGCGATCCTCCTGGCGCTGATTCTCGGCGCCGTGCTGATCGGCCGCGGCTCGGACGGATCCGGCGGGGCGGCGGCCAGTCCTGCGCCTTCGGAGCAGGCCGGCAAGGCCGCGGGCGGGTCGAGTCTCTCCGGTGCCTCCGCTGCGGGCCAGGCCGGTTCGAGGCTGGTCGAGGGCGTCCCCGTCGGGTACAGCAGGACCCGTGAGGGCGCGGTCGCTGCGGCGGTGAACTTCGAGATCGCCCGCTCGAGCGCGCGCTACCTCACCGACGCCGGGGCCCGTGAGCGCATCCTCAAGACGATCATGGAGGCGGATGCTGCAGCCGGCCAGATCAAGGACGACAATGCAGCGGCGACGCGGTTCTCCTCAGCCCTGGGGCTGACCGCCGACACCGCCGACAAGCTCATCGCGCGCGCGTCCCCGCTCGGCTCCAAGGTCGTGAGCTACTCGCCGGAGGTCGCCACGGTGAGCGTGTGGATGAGCGGTGTCGTCGGCCTGCCGACGTCCAACGCGCCGGTTCCGGTCTCCGCCTCCTGGACCACCTACACGCTCGTCCTCGTGTGGCGCGACGGCGACTGGAAGGCATCGTCCATCACGGTCACCCCCGGCCCGACCCCGCTGCAGTCGACGGGCCAGCAGCCCACATCCACGGACGTCTTCTCCTCGATGGACAAGGACTTCGATGCGCCTCCTTACGTCGGCTGACACGCCCCTGCGCCGCGGCGCACTCGCCCTGGGCCTCACCTGGATCGCGACGATCGCCGTCATCACGCCCCCGCCCGCCCGGGCCGACTCGGTCTCGGACGCACTCTGCAAGGTCCCGTTCGCTGACGTGGTGTGCAGCGCCGTCGAGAAGGTCCAGGGCGCCAACGAGTTCGTGGACTTCGCCAAGGACCCGCTCGGGTACGTGGCGAGGTCGCTCTCCAACTCGGTCGTCAGCTCCATGAACTCGCTCACCGAGGACCTCACGCACTGATGGGGATCACCGAGATCGACTGGAGCAACGCCGGGTTCATCCGGACCTACACCATGGCCTTCGGCGCCTCGGTCGTGCTGACGGTCGTGCTGTGGCTGGTGGCCGTGGTGAAGCGCGCCATCCAGGGTGTCGATCCCGTCCAGGCGCTCGGCGAGTCCATCGGATACCTCCTGCTGTCCGTCATGACGTCCGCCTTCGCCCCGCTGGCCATCGCCTACGTCACCCAGATCTTCGACGGCATCTCGGAGGCGATGCTGGCACCCGTGGCCGACGACCTGCCGAAGATCGGCTCGGTCGTCGGAGCCATGCTCGGTCTGCTGCTGGTCATCCCCGGAGGGCCGATCATCGTCCTCGCCGTGGGATTCTTCCTGCTGATGGCCGTGCTCGGCGTCTGGCTCGAGCTCATCGTCCGCAACGCCCTCATCTACACCGGCCTGGTCTTCGGCCCCACCGTCTTCTCCGGACTGGTCGACAAGGACCTCTGGGGTCACACCAAGCGCTGGTTCGGGATCATCGTCGGAATCATCGCCTCGAAGTACGTCACCTTCACGACCCTGGCCCTCGCCTCCGCGCTGCTGGCCGGGCGCAGCAGTGAGGGTGCCAGCGTCGCCCAGGCGTTCGGGACGATCCTGACCGCGCTCGCGCTGTTCTTCCTGGCTCTGTACCTCCCGTTCCAGGTCGCCAAGTTCATTCCGATCCTTGGCGACCAGGTCCAGGACGTCTTCGGCTCGCGCAAGCAGATGCAGGGTGGTCTGTCGAATGTGGGCCAGTCCGCCAAGTCGAGCTTCGGCGAGATCAAGTCGAAGCTCGGTGGCGGCTCGGAGGGGGACGACGAGGGCGGCGACGGTGACGAGATCGACGCTGCGGCCGGCGGCGGTGCCGCGCCGGGGGTGGGGCTCGCCAAGGCTGCGCAGGAGCGCGGCTGGCAGGAGGTCGAGGCGGCCGCGGCACGTGGTGTGGACGGTGCCACGGCCGCCACGGAGCAGGGCAGTGGGCAGAGCGGCGGGACAGTCGGTGCGGGCGGCGCGGGCGGCGCACCCGGCCGGGACCATGGTTCGGACGAGCCGGACGAGGAGCGAGCGGGCGGGGCGACGCAGGACCGTGTCGGATCCGATCGCGGGATGTCGGGGGCGCAGGACGGGGGCTCGGCCGGCCGTGGCGGGGCCGGCGACGGCGCGGGTTCGGTCTCACCTGCCGGGTCCGGGTCGTCCGGCGCGGCTGCGGCGCCTGCCCTTGCGCCTGCCGAGGTCTTCTCCGACGGGAGCCCGGTGGAGGAACCACCGGACGACGAGTGACGCGCGACAGGCCCAGAACACCTCTCCCCCACTGTCAGGAGCCCTCATGTCCCGTACGTTTCTCTTCCCCCGCCCCAGGCCGCGCGGTCTGCTGGGTCGGCGCCTTGAGATGGACGAGCAGTGGGTGCTCGCCGCGGGCGTGATGGCTGGGCTTGTGTTGCTGTGGATCGCTCCCGGGATCCCGTTCAAGCTGCTCGGGTTCGCGGTGACAGCGGGGTCGTGCGGGTGGGCGACGCTGGCACCTTGGCAGGGCCGCACGTTCCTGCGGTGGTGGGAGATCCGCCGCACGCACCGCAGGCTGCTGCGCGACGGGCGCCTGCTCTACCGGTCGATCGCTCCGAAGGTCGGCCGGCGCGGGGACGGCACCCCGGGGAAGGTGGCGCCGCCTCCGGGGATCCCGGACGTGGAGTGGATCCGGGCGCGGACCGCGTACGGAGACCTGGCGATCCTGCTGCAGACCGACGAGGCGATGTTCACGGCGGCCATCGAGGTCGAGGGGCAGAAGAACTTCGGCGGCCTGGACGCGGAGGACAAGGAGGCGCTGGTCGGCGCGTGGGAGTTCCTGCTGAAGTCGACCGCCGACTCCGGCGGTCGGGTGCGCCGGCTGCAGTGGGTCAGCCGGGTGGTGCCGACCGATCCGAACGCCCACGCCCGCGACGCCGAGGCCCGCCGCGACCCGGCCACCCCGCAGTGGCTGCACGACTCCTACGACCAGTTGCTGCGCACCGTGGCGATCTCCGCCGAGGACCGGCGGCTGCTGATCGTGGTGGGCATCCCCTACGACACAGACCTGGTGGCGGAGGCCCGCCGGTACCGCACCCTGCACGAAGGGTTCGGGATCGTGCTCGGCAAGGAGCTCGAGGAGTTCATCCGGCGCCTCGGGCTGGCGCAGCTGCGGTGGGTGCGCAACCTGGACGAGCCGTCGCTGGCGAGCTGGCTGCACCACAGCTACGACCCGAGCCACTGGATCAACGACACCCGCGGGATGGACCGGGCGACGGCATGGCCGGCCGAGGTCGACGCCCGCGACCCGGCGGTGATGCTGTCCCGCAGCTGGGAGGGGACCGAGCCCTGGCACAGCGTCACCGCCTGGTGGAAGCAGCTTCCGGTCCTGCCGGTCGGGGTGAACTTCCTCGCGCCGCTGCTGCTGTACGTCCAGGACGTCATCTTCACGGTCGCGGTGACGATGGACCTGGTCACAAGCGACGAGGCGCTGCGGGAGGCGATGGCGGACGTCACGAACGAGATCGGGCAGGCGGACAGCAAGGTCGGGAAGGTCAACGACCCGCGTGAGGCGAAGGACCGGCGGACAGCGACGGCCACGATGCACGACATCGCCAACGGTGCCGCGGGCATCCGGCTCGCTGGATGGGTGACGGTCACCGCCCCGGACGCGGAGAAGCTGCGGCAGCACCGGGATCTTCTGCGGGCCCAGGCGACTCGCGCCAACCTCGCCCTGGAGTGGTGCGACCACGAGCACTTCCGGGCCCACGCGAACACGCTGCCGCTGGCCGGCGGCCTGCTGAAGGGCTGAGCCGATGCTCGAGATGCTCCGGACCCAGCGGCAGACCCGCCGCCGGGCCTTGAGGACGACCACCGCGCAGGCCTGCGGCCTCTACCCCGCGGTCGGCGCGCCGACCGGCGACCCAAGGGGTGTGATCATCGGACGGGAGATGTACAGCGGAAAGGCGTTCATCTACGACCCGTTCGTGCTCTACGATCCATCCGCGCGCGAGCGGCTTCCCAGCGGCCACATCCTCATCCTCGGCAAGAGCGGCTACGGCAAGAGCGCTCTGGAGAAGTGCTACGTCCTGCGGCAGCTGCGGTTTCAGGACCGCTCGTTCGCGGTCCTCGACGCGCAGGGAGAGGACGGCGTGGGCGAGTGGGACGCGATCGCCCGGGAGCTGGGCATCAAGCCGATCCGCCTGGTCTACGGCGGCGGCGCCGAGGACGGCGCGGTGCGGATCAACCCGCTCGACCCCCGGATCCCGCCCGAGCACCAGTTCAAGATCCTCTGTTCGATGATCGAGATCATCGACGGGGAGATGAACGCGGAGACCCGCTTCGCCCTCTCGGTCGCGCACCAGGTCGCCGTCACGGCGGCCGCGGCCGCAGGCCGGGTGCCGGTGCTGTCCGACGTGCTGAACGCGCTCACCGCCCCGCAGCCGGCCGGCCTGGGAAAGAAGTCTGTCACCGCTGCGGAGCTCGGCCGGTGGGGACGCCCGGCGTCGCTGGCCATGGACGAGCTGTGCTCCCCCACCCGGGACCTGGCCGGCCTGTTCGACGGGCCGACGACCGACGGCATCGACCTCGAGGCCCGGCTGATCGTCTTCGACCTGACCCGTCTGCCGCGCGAGGGCATGGCGATGCCGCTGCTGATGTCGGTGATCGGTCCGTGGCTGCGGTTCGGCTGGATCCGCCCGCACGACCGCACCAAGCGCACACTGATCGTCGAGGAGGCCTGGCACATCCTCAGCCACCGCCCGGTGGCCCGGTTGTTCGAGGAGTTCGTCCGATACGGCCGCCGTCTGGGCCTGTCGTTCATGGCAGTGATCCATCACCTGAGCGACGTGGACGTCGACGAGTCGCCCGAGGCGATGGCCATCCTCAAACTCACCGCCACCCGGGTGCTCTACCACCTCGACAAGGCGGACGCCGACGCCACGGCCGAATACCTGCAGCTGCCCGCCTGGGCCCGCGAGGCCATCGCGGACGGGGCCAACGTCTGCGCGCCCGGACGCGCTGTATGGCAGGTCGGCGGCCGTATCTCGCTGGTCCAGCACATCCGCTCCAGCGCCGAGATCCGGCTGACCAACACCAACAGCAGGATGAGCGAGAAGCCCCGAGAGTTCGCGAACGCAGCACCCCTGATCGCCATGAACCCGCGGACGGAGTCCCGATGACCGACCGACCCGCGTTCGCGGGCCCCCAGGCCTTCTCCCCACGCGTACGAGCGGTGAGGCGGCGGCTTCTGCCGGCCGGACGGGGTGGGGCATGAGTCTTCACCTGGTGCCGGTCCGGTCCCGCGAGGCGAAGGCCTTCGTCCTGAGACACCACCGCCACCACCGGCCGCCCGCGGGCCAGGTGTTCGCGCTCGGGGCGGCCGACGGATCGGGCGTGCTGCGCGCGGTCGCGATCGTCGGCCGACCCGTGGCCCGTCATCTCGACGACGGTGTGACGCTCGAGGTCACGCGAACCTGCAGCGACGGGGTCCGCAACGCGAACTCGCTGCTGTACGGAGCCGCATGGCGCGCCGCGAAGGCACTCGGCTACGCACGGCTGGTCACCTACACCCAGGAGGGCGAGACCGGAGCAAGCCTGCGAGGCGCCGGCTGGAGGGTCGTCGCCCAGCGTCGGCCTCGCGCCGGCTGGGACACGCCGCGACGGCGTCGTACAGCCGGCGGCGCCGCGTTCACCGCCCGGACGCTGTGGCAGGCACCCTGGCAGAGCCCCGATGGAGCAGCGGCGCACGATGCGTCGGTCGATGAAGCAGCCGAAGGAACAGGCGGCAACGGTTCGGAGCCCACGCCCGTCGCAGGGCATCCAGGGGGTGGCGCATGAGCATGAACAAGGTCGCCTCGCCGATATCCGCCACCCGGCTGCGCCTGGGCCGGGACGCCTGGTGGATCAGTCTCATCTTCGCGCTCGTGGTCCTGGCCGCACTCGTGTGGCTGGCGGCCGTCCTGTCCGGCCTCCCCGCTCACCGCCGGCCGGCCGGCGTCACCTGGACCCAGGCCGGCGCGGCCTGCGTCGGCGTCTTCATCCACTTCACCGAACCCGCTGCTGCCTTCCCGAGGGGATCCGGCGTCGGCGGACCGGTGCCCTTCTGGGGTTTGTTCGCCGGAGAATGCACCGGGGCCTACCACCTCTCCAAGGCTCTGTGGCTGCGCTGGCAACGCCGCCGCTCGGACGGCGCCGACGGCCTCGCCACCCGCAGACAGCTCGAGAACGCGATGAGCGAGGCGAAGGCGCTGGCCCGGGTGCCGTCCCTGCGGCCGAGCCTCGCCAAGGCGGCGCCCGGCACGGTCGACGTCCGGGAGGTCGCGGTGTTCTGCGGCACCGCCGACCCGGCGCAGTTGCCGCTGTGGCTGACGATCGAGGAGAGCCTGCTGCTGGTCGCGCCGCCGCGCGAGGGCAAGACCAGCCAGTTCATCCTGCCGGCGATCCTCGAGTTCCCGGGCACAGTCCTCGCGACGTCGTCCAAGACGGACGTGCTCTTCTCCACGGCGAAGCTCCGTGAGCGGTTCGGCACGGTCATGGCGCTGGACGCGACCGGGCTGTCCAACTGGCCGTTCCAGCTCGCATGGCCGCTGACCGACGGCTGCGAGGACTTCCAGACCGCCAGGCGGCGGGCCGAGACCCTGACGGCATCCACCAAGAGTGACGAGGGCACCAAGAACGGCGGGTACTTCGTCATGAACGCGAAGATGCTCATCACCTGCTGGCTGCACGCGGCTGCCCTGGAAGGGCGCAATGCCCTGGACATCCTGAAGTGGGCGACCTCGCCGGCGGAGCGGGAAGCGGTCGACATCCTCGCCCGGCAGGGCAAGGTCGAACTGTCCAGGGCGCTGGCGGCGCAGCATGCGGCTGCGCCGGAGGAGCGGAGCGCGTCGTGGCGCACTGCGGAGCAGAGCTTCATCGCGCTGTACGACGAGCGGGTGGCGGGGATCTTCGCGCCGCAGCAGGGGAACTTCGACATCGAGGCGTGGCTGCGTGGTGGCGGCACGCTGTTCCTGATCGGGGACGAGGAGGAGGGCAGCGCGCTGGCGCCGGTCCTTGCGACGTTCGTGCAGGCGATTCTCGACACCGCGAAGAAGGTCGCCGCTCGGATGCCCAACGGCCGGCTCGACCCGCCGCTGGGGTGTTTCCTGGACGAGCTGGCGAATGTGGCGCCGCTCCCGCAGATCCCGAGCTTCATGTCCGTCAGCGGTTCGCAGAACATCTTCGTCGCCGCGGTCCTGCAGAACCTGGCCCAGGCGGAGGAACGCTGGGGCCAGACCGGGGTGCGCAAGCTGTTCGGATCCGCCACCGCGAAGATCATCCTCGGTGGTGTCAGCGACGAGCAGGAGCTGAAGTCGTACTCGGCGCTCGTCGGGGAGTTCGACGAGGACACCGAGTCCGTGTCCGACGACGGCGACCGGGTCTCCTCCTCCCTGTCGGTGCGGCGCAGGGCGGCGCTGGAGCCCAGCGACATCCGCATGCTCGAGGAGCGGATGGGCCTGCTGGTGCACCGGCGCACCGCGGCGACCCGGGTCCGGTTCGTCCGTGCGCACGAGGGTCCGCGGGCGGCGGAGATCGCCGCGGCGACCAAGGAGGCACTCGCGATGGTCAACCCGGAGGTGGTTCCCGATGCCTGATCCCTTGGAGCCGTTGTTCGACGAACTCGCATCGATCAACGCCGAGCTGACGTCCATCACGGTCCGTCTGGCCACGCTCGAGGAGCGCCAGCCGGCCGTCGGCGGCGGGCCGGGCGGGGATGCCTCCGGGGGCGGCCCGTCGGATCGCGCCGCCGGCGCCCCGGTGCTGTGGCGGTCGATGGGCGACGAGCAGAGGGCGTTGCTGTGGCCCGAGTTCGTGGCGTGGGTGCTCTGGCTCGCCGATGCCTACGAGCTGACGACCGAACAGCTGCCGCGGCAGTGCTGGTGGCAGCATGCGTCCGTCGTGGAGGAGCTCACTGCTCTGTGGACGTCCCACGCCTCCGCGTACGCGTCGGAGGAGGATGTCGGCGCGTCCCCGTACCTGTGGCAGGACGCCCTGGCCCGGGCCGTGGAACGGATCAACCGGAACTGGCTGGGTGGGTGCGTCAACGGCTTCCACGAGCCGAAGTCCCGGGTCCCCTTCGGAACCGATGCTGCCTACCGCGATCAGCTCCTGGCGGCCGGCCCACCCGGCGACCGAGAGCCCGACCCGCCGGGCGGCATTCCAGAGCCACCACAGGGCCTAGGCTGACGGCCCCGCGGGGCAGGGAGTCGCGAGGCCGGCGTCTCCCACGCCTTCCTCTACAACCACCCCGACCCGCGCGAACGCATCGAACGCCTGCGGGCCCACCCGCGGCCGATCCCTGCACCGACCACCCCGGCGAATCGGACAGCACCCTCGTCCTCGCGCTGACCAGCCAGATCACCCGGCTGACGCAGCAGCACCGCCACGAGGTCCAAGCCCTGCGGAATGCGCTGAAACAAGCCCACGGCGAGAACCTCGACCTCCGCCGCGAACTCAACCGCCGCGGCCGGGCCAACGGGCCCGGGTGAGATCAGGCTTCCGTCATCAGCATGATCAGCTCGGCGTCGGTGGCATCGGACCGGAGCCGGACATCGAAGTTGTATCCCTCGTCGCAGAACACGAGGTCGAGACCTGCCGGAGCGAGCCGACGAAACATGACTGCCAACCACACAGCGTCATCGTGGCAAAGATCCAAATAGAGGCAGGTGCCGTCCTCATGCAGATACGCCTCGTCCGAACCATCCTCCGTCTCGAAGGCCCAGCAGAAACTCCGCGCCTCGCTGTGGTGCGTTGAGTCGATCTCGACGCCCACCCATCTGCCCCGGATCTCCGCCGTCAGTGCCTCGCGGTCGACTCGCCATTCGTCCGCTTCACCCTCGACGAACACCATGAACTTAGCCATGGCGACTGTCTATCACCCGCGTCCGACACCGAGGTGAAGTTCCACCCTCGATTCGGACACTCTCTGTCTACGCCGCGAGGGTATGGCCTTGCTCGTGTCGCTGGCGGATCTCGATTGGCGTGAGGTAGTCCCACTCGGGATGCCTGCGCAGACGCTTGCGGTTGTAGAAGGTCTCGATGAATACGAAGACCTCCGCGCGCTGGCGCGGTCCGGCAAGATCCGGGTGCCGATCTCCTCCTTCAGTACGGCGAAGAAGCTCTCGGCAGCGGCGTTATCGTAACAGGAGCCGACTCGCCCCATCGCCTGCCTGATGTCCAACTTGCCTATCTCGCTGCGGAATTCACCTGACGTATATTCGCTGCCGCGGTCCGAGTGACGAAGGCGCCGTGGTGGTCCTCAACGAGACGGAAGCGGATCACCGATTCGCCTCGGCCGCGAAATAGGCGGCCGCCTTGCGAAGGATCTCAATCGTCTTCTGCTGCTCCAGGTTCTGCCGGCGAAGCCGGGCGGGCTGGCCCTCACCCCGGTCGGTGCGGTCCTGCTTGACTCAGCCTCGCAGCCCCTCCGGGCTGACCCCGAGCTCCCGGGCGATCTCGGTGACGTTCCGGTGCGGAGAAGACGGACGAGCGCGACAGCGTCCCTCTTGAACTCCGCCGTGTACCGATTACTCATGTTGCTGTTGCTTCCCACCTGAAACCGCTTCCTCCGGGCTCACACGTCCCAGTCTCCAGGTGTCCAACCGCAGGATGGAACTTCAACCAGTCCTTCCCCGACATCGCAGACGCCTCCCGCCTGCTACCCGCCGACACCATCCTCGACGGCGAACTCCTGGTCTTCGACCACCCACCCTGCGACCCACAGGCCAGCCGCCTCGCCTTCGGCCAGCCCCGCGCGCCTCACTGCCACCCGCTCCGCGAACGCGGCCCGCCGCTACCCCGCCCACGTCGTCGTCTTCGACCTGCTGCGCCTGGACGGTGTCGGCTGCACCCGGCTGCCGTATGCGCGTAAGCGAGCCACGCTGGAGGCGCTGTTCGAGCGGCCCGGGCTCGGCGCGCCGCGGGCGCTGTGCCCCGTTTGGAGGTGCTGATCTGGTCGTCAGCTATCAGCCGTGGGACCCTGAGTGTCGAATGCACTCGATTGAGAGCATCCGGATCGGTACCTACCAGGAGAGGATTTCAAGATGGCCACACCGGAACCCATCCAGCTCGAAGGAAAGGAGCTTGAACAGTTACGTGCGTTGATGCGGGAGGTGGATGCCAATCTGCGGCAGATTCACGAGCTTACCGTGAGGCATGTCCGCGGCGAGAAGAGCAAGTGTCGCCCTAGGAATGCGAGGTTCCATTTCGACAATACGAAAGTCGTCTTCATCGATGATGCAGGATGTGGAGTCTACGAAGATCCGCCCGGAATCTGTCGGCCCTGCAAACTAGAAGACCTCACCATCGATGACGAGTAGCGCCCTTTACCGTTACGGGCTCAGCTGAGATGCCGCCTTCACCGCACAGAGGCGGTCTTCAGCACGGAAGGCCGTGATCGGCGTTGGCGCCATTTCGTTTGAGGCATCCGGTGATCTGCTCGGCAGCTGGGGCGTCCGTATGCCTCCACTGCGCTGCACCTGCTGACCGCGACCACTGCAGCGGGACTCCGCTATCCCAGGCCGTATCTCGGCCGCCCTCCTCGAAGCCGCTCGCGACTCACCCAGATTACCGGCGATTGTTCAATGCTCCACCGGAGGGCGCCGAACCGCCAGAAATGCGACCGATTTCACCTTCGCCCTCAGTAAGGGTGCGCCATGAAGAAGCTCTCACTGGATTCCATTGATGCCATCATCGGCAGCGGCAAGGCCGTAATATCGGCAGACGATAGTGGCATCGTTGCAGCCGTGCAGCAGGTGGCAATGAGCGGTAGATCCGCAACGTTTTATGTTTCCCGTGCACAAGCTGCCATAATCAGAGAGTGGTACTGGACCCCCAGGCGAATCAGAGAGAGAGGGCTGGAGCCTGTATCGCCCGAAGAGAAGGCTCAGATTCATTCCGAACTTGGGATTCAGGAAACTGGGACACTCTACTCAAACAGGATTCAGTGCACATGTGGTTCTACGTACGGCGCATTTGAGTTCGTACAACAGGGGATTCGCGAACATGGAAGGGAGGCGCTGGCGGAGGTTTTGGCGCTGGAAACTGCTTCTGTAATTCGCGTTAACCCTGTGCAAGTCGCCGTTTGTCCAGGATGCAATCGAGAGATTACGCCCCTAGCTTCCTGGACCGGCTGGCGCGTCAGCCATGAATATGAGATGGTGCCCGGCTATGGATGCTGCAGGCCAGCCACCCTTGAAGCTTGAAGTTCGTTGACTTACCCCGGTCGCACCTCAAGGCGTAAGGAAGAGTGGCGGCAGGCCGCCGGGAAATGGTGGGTTGAGAATGGTCTGGTCGTCGGTCCACCGTTGATCATCTTCAGTTGTGTCGACAAGCGAGGATCAGCCGGTGGCCGTGAGCCACGGCGTATACCCTGGCCGGTGGCAGTCTGTGTCCGAGGATCCGATGGCCAAGGTGGCGGGCACTTCCTCCCCACCCGGGGCTGTCCGGTGGCATTGTCCGACTGGTCTGAAAAGGGTGGCGTTCGCCGGAGTAGGGACCGTGTGCGGGGCCTCTGGCGGTCGACCGGCGTTCGGTAAGTGCGGTGCGGGGAGCAGGCCGAGCGCAATCAGGGCGGAGACGCAGTGGGCTATGTTCGAGGTGAAGCCCGGTGGCTCCGGGTGGCACCGCTCCTGACTGGGCGGCGAATCCGTCGATGTCCTTAGGCCCGCACCGGCCTGCTGGCTGGGTGTCCGGCGCGGGCTCGTACGAGCCCGGGTCACTACTCGGGCCTCGGGCAATGACGCCACGGCGAGAGGCGCACGCGAACCGTCCTTTGCTGGCAGGGTCACGCGGCTGACCCACCATCGGCCGAATCAGGCGTGTTGGTCGTCCAGCGTGGTGGACTCGATGCACGATCCCTATCGAACAGAGGAGTTGGGGAAGCCATGACCGACCTTGCAACGAAGCAGCGGATGCTGGCCCCAAGCGACCAGGAGCGGATGCAGCGGCTCTCCGAGGAGATCCGCGGGCGTCTGCACGAGATGGCCCTGATCATGGGCCGGACGCTGGAGATGGACTTCGACGGCGGGACGACCCTGAAGTTCGCCCCCACCAGGTCGACCAGGAACGCTGCGGCCACCGACATCGAGATCGTCTGTTCGCCCGACGGGTGCGGATGCTGGGTCGTGTTCGACGACGGGACGGGATTGTGCGAGATCCCCTGCGGCTCGGCTGGGTGACCAGCCGCGTCGGCTGGCTCGGGCTCCGAGCGGCGCGCCGGGGCTCGGGCGGCGGAGCCGCCAAGTCTGAGAGATCGCGGGGCGGTCGGCTCCCGACGACGAATACGAGCTCATATCCCTGAGAGTGCCGGAGATCCGCCGGCTCATGAGCCACCTCGTCAGGCCCGACACCGGACCAACGAGCACCATCTGCATTGGTCACGCTTCCGACGACGCAGCCAGGCCCACGCCCGCCGATCCCACTACAAACGCCGAGGCCAGATCCCTGAGTCCGACGCTCTTGTCAGTCAGCCGGATTCGCTCCCCGCCAGGGCAGCCCGCAGCCGCCTGATCTCGTTGACCATACGCGGCACGTCTTGGCGCGCGCCGGCGATGAACTCGATGTCCACGTCGGTCTGGGCGTCCGCCCCGACGACTTCGCGACCGCCGATGGCGTGAGTCAGGTAGTTCTCGTCGTCCTCCTCCGCCTCAGCGCGAAGCTGGATGAAACTCGTGCCGCCGATCCCGTGCCGACTCTCCATCCAGCCGACCCACGGCCCCGGGGTGGCGGCGGCAACGCGCTGTTCGATCGCGGACAGCTCTTCCTCGGACAACAACTCGTCGGACTCCATGATCGAAAGCGTCCTCCGGCGTGCGCAGCATGTCCAGACCCACGACGGCACACAGCCCAAGATCTCAATACGGGACAACCTTTAGGCTGCCAAATTGGATCCGGTTGACGTTGCCCTCCGACAGGGCCGCTGTTCCCACGCGGCGAGGCAGGCGGCCACAACGTCAAGGTCTCGAGGCGTGGTACGGCGCTCCCGTGTTCGCTGGTCATGTGCGTGCTCCCTGCCGGCAGGGCGTGGGTACCGGGCCGTGGCACCGGGGGTTCATGCCGTGCCGCGCTGCTCCCCCTGGGTTCGGTCGCCGAGCGGCTGGCGCCGGTGGTGCCACGTCTGCGCGTTTTGGCGCTCGGCGAGCTGTCCTCGCAGCATCCGCGGCCTCGGTGCCGGGTTGCCGGCTGCAGCGGCGGTGCGCCCCTCGATCTCTGCGGTGATCGATCGCAGTTGCGCGGCCAGGAGGTCCATTCCCTCACGGTGCCGCTGGAGGCCGACCGGGCGTTGGAGCCCGTCGCCCTGTGCGATGGTTCGGTTCAGGTGCCTCTGGTGCTCGAGAAGTGCAGCCATCAGCCGGGCACGTTGCTCGCTGAGGTCCCGTGTGCTCAGCTGCCCTGCCATCGCCCGGGCATCCCTGTTCGCCGGAACCGTCATGCGGGACCCCGCCGTGCGGTGGCTGGCCGCTGCGGCTTCTGCGCCTGCTGTGCCGCGCGCGCTCCGGCCTTGAGCGAACCCGTCGCCTTCGGGGCGCCGGCCCGGGGCCGCGGTGCCAGGCCTGTAGCCACGCCCTGGATCGCGCCTGCCACGAGCTCGCGCAGCACGGCGGAATCCTGCTCCGCCGGGCTGGACACCGCCACTCTCCGCAGGGAGTCCAGGACTGCCGGAGCGGCTGCCCGGCCCTGGGTGTTACGCCTGACCGGCACCGGCCCGGCGGTCCCCAGAGAGGTCAGGAGGCTTTGCGTGATCTTGCCGTTCGGGGTGTCCGGCCCCTCGCGGCGCAGATGTTCCTCGGCGTAGGCGTTCAGGGTGACGCGGATCTCGGCCGACGTCATGTCCGTGAGCGGCGTCGTGCGGGCGGGCGGCCGGGGCGAGCGCTGTCGGGCGGGTGCCTGCCCGGTCGCGGCGAGCCGCCGGTCGAGGCCCGCGATCTGGTCCGGCCCGATGAGGGTCGGCCGGAGTGCGGCATCTCCCTTCCCCGTGGCGGGGACGGGGCCGACGATGCCGAGCGACTCGAGGGTCTGCAGGGCACGCTCCGCGTCGGCGTAAGGGATGTCGAGCCGGTCGCGGAGCAGCAGCGGGGAGGCGGGTGCGCCTTCCGCAAGGATGCGGGCGGCGGCCCGGATTCCGTCGAGGTCGAGTGCGTTGCCGTCCGGGAGTGCTCGGGGCCGGCCGGTGATCTCCAGTCGCAGGCCGTGTGCGACCTCGCGGAAGAGCCGGGCCGTTGCCGGGTTGATGCGGCGCAGATGGCCGGCCCGGGTCTCCAGGTGTCGGGCGAGGTCGGCGCGGGCGGTGATGGGGTCGGGGGTGGGTCGGGATCCTGCGACGAATTCGGAGGGTTCGCGGAGCGCGGCGTGGGTGGGGAGCGGGAGTCGGCTCTGCCGGTCCGGGTTCGCCGCTGCGCTGGCGGGGTTGTGTTCCTGGGTCAGTGTGTCGTCGCGGTGGGCGTTCAGGATCCAGCGTTCCTGGAGGGCGAGGCGTTCGTGCGGGGCGAGGTTCGGCTTCGCGAGGTCCTGGGTGATCGCGCGTCGCTCGGTGCGCAGGGTCTGGGAGGCGCGGGAGCGGCTGAGGAAGGAGGTGTCGTCGTAGTAGCCCTCGGGCCGGTACCCGTCGCGCGGCAGGGTTCCGCGCAGGTGCTCGCGGTGCTCTTCGAGGCGGTGGCGGGCGCCGCGGGCCAGCTCGGCACTGCGGGCGGGCGGCTTGTCGCCGCTGGTGTGGCGGGCGGCGAAGTCGCTGAGGAGGTCGCTGAGCTTCTCGACGGCACGGAGCCAGAGGGTCTTGAGCAGTCCTACCGACTGCAGGTCGGTCGCGAACCGGTTTCCTGTGTCGACGGCGGCCTGGAGGGCGTCGGCCATGCGGTTCCAGAGGGACATGATGCCGTTCCACGGCCGGGTTCCGGCGCGGCCGAGCAGCCGGTCCGTGTCCGTCAGCCAGGTGCCGATTCCTGCGGCGGCTCGTCGGAGCCAGGTGAGTTCCCCGTTGTTGGCGGCCTCCGGGCCTTGGGCCGGTTCGGGGGCTTCCCGTCGGGCCGCTGGGGCATCGGCAGCGGCTTGGCGGCGTTGGGTTCGCTGGTCCTTGGCGAATTGCTGGAGGTCCGCTTCGATGCCGGACTGTTCCTGCGCGGCGTCGGGGGTGGGCTGGCGGCCGAGGACGCGGGCTCGCAGGCCGTCCGCGGCGCGGTAGAGGTTGCGCAGGGCTGTCCAGGCCGGGGATCCGCTTTCGCCGCGGGCGGCGAGTTTGTTGCTGAGACCGAACGCGGCGTTGGCGATGCCTTGGGCGGCGTAGGCGGTCACGGCCCGGGCGAGGCGTTCGAGGTGTTCATCGGGGCTGTGCTGCTGGAATTCGGTGATCGTGGACCAGGCGTTGAGGGCTGCGGCGTGGATGCTCTGGATCTTGAGCCATTCGGGCATGGTCAGGTACCAGGCGGCGTCGCGTTCGGCCGCGTGGATCGCCGGCCGGAGGGCTTCCGGGCTGTCGGGGCGCGTGTCGGTCTCGGTGGCGGCGGCGTCCTCGGGGCTGAACATCTGCTCGACGTGGGTCCGGAGTTCGGCGATCTCCTGGCGCAGCTGCTGCAGGCGTTCGGTGATGTCGCTGTTGCTGCGGTGGGCGGCTTCGGTGATCGCCTGGGCGGCCTCGTTGGTCAGCCGGTCGATCGGTTCCGGGTCCGCAGGCGCGCTCGGCCCGGTGCCATCGGGGCGTGCCGGATCTGTCTCTTCCTGGTCTGCCGCCTGCGGTCGTGACGGGGCGTCGGCTGTGTCGGCTCCCGGCACCGATCCTGGTACGACGGTGCGCAGGCCGGTGTCCGGGCTGAGCGGGCCGACGACTCCGGCGCTTTCCAGTGCGTCCAGGAGCTTCTCGGCCGCGGGGTAGGTGAGGTTCATGCGGGCCTGGAGTGCGAGGGGTGAGGCGGGGGTGGCGGTGCTGCGCAGGATCCTGGTCGCCTCGGTGATCATGTCGTTGGGAGGGGCAGAGAAACCGGGGGCACCGGGCCGGTTCGACGGGCGGCCCGTGACCTCCAGGCGCAGTTGCCACGCCGTGTCCCGGAACGCGGCGGCGACATCGGGGTGAGCGTTGGCCTCCTGCGCTGCTCGTGAGGTGAGGTGCTGGGCCAGGACAAGTCGCTCGCCCACGGGATCCTCGCCGGCCGGGGCCCCTGCGACGAGCGAGGAGGGTTCGATGGCGGTGAAGCCACGGTCGATCCACAGGCGGCGCTGCGCACCTCGGAATACGCCGTTGATGGGATCGCCGTGGATCGCGCGGTGGTCGTTGTCCTCCCCGTAGGCGTTGAGGATCCAGCGCTCCTGCAGGGCCAGCCGCTCGTCGGGAGTCAGGTCGGTGCGCCTGAGCTCGCCGGCGACGAGTTCGCGGGCTTCGGCGAAGGTCGGTCCGCCGGGTTTGCCCATGAGGTGGAGGTACGGGTCGTCGGGCTGACCGGGACGGCCGGCCGGAGACGGTGCTGTCACGTTCGGTTGCTCCTTCGCGGGGTGTCCGCCCGGTGGCGGGGTCTGCTGCCGGGAGTCGGCCGTGTGAAGGATCTGCCGGAACAGGCCGATCTCCTCGTAGCTGGGGTGCTCACCGGCTGCGGCGATCAGGTGCCGCACGGCTCGGTCGCCCTCTCCTCGCGCGAACATCTCCGTGGCCTCGACGACCCGCTCCTCGAGCCCGGGCAGGTGGTCCGGTCCTTCACCGAGACGGGATGCCAGGTCCCGGACCAGGTTGAGGAAGTGAACTCGTTCCATCGGGGCGACGCTGGTGCGCAGTTGCTCGGGCAGGCGCTCGGCCCAGTACTCCAGCCACCCGGGCGAGCCGACCGGCGCCGGCACGGCAGGCTCGGGCGCGGCGGGCGGTTCGAGCGCCGCGGGCTCGGTCGGCGTCACCGGGGCCGGCTGCTCGTCCGTGGGTGAGGAGGCATCCGGCTCGGTGCTCCGTGGCGACGCTGCGGCGTCCGGTGTGGTCACGGTCGCCCCCTGGGTTCGGTCCGGGTGCGCGGTGGATGCCTGCTCCGCCCGGGCTGCGCGCAGTTCGCGCATGGAGGCCTCGGCCAGGGCCTGGTCGGGAAGATGGGACAGCTCGCGTTCGATCTCCTCCGCCAGCGTCTCCAGATCAAGGCCCAGGACGGCCAGCCGGGGCAGCTGGTAGGAGATCTGCTGCGGGTCGCCGGATGCGAGGATCAGCTCGACGGCCGTCTCGGTCGCCTTCCATGCCATCGTCGGGTCCTCGACCAACGGCGCGAGAGCGGCGTCGAGAACGGCGTCGAGGACCGGCTGAAGGCGATCGTGCATGAGGGTGTAGAGCGCCTCGGGGCCCTGCTCTTCGAAGATCCGGCCGGGGTCGTTCTTGACGCGGGGGTCGTCGCTCACGGGCAGGCGGACCGCGAAGACGCGCCCCGTCCAGCCGCGCAGCAGTTCCCACGCGGAGCGAAGTGCCTTGTCGCCGGCTTCGTCCGGATCGAAGACGAGAACGATGTCGCGTCGCGGGTCGAGCGCGGCGAGGACCTGTACCTGTCGCTCGGTCAGGGCGGTGCCGCACGGGCCGGCGGGGATGGGTGCGGGGCGGTCTGCCCGGCGCAGGGCCTCGCCCACAGCCAGGAGGTCGAAGGCGCCTTCCGCGATGACGAACGGGCCGCGCTCGTCCAGCGCCTGGCGGTGGTGGCCGAGGCCGAGGAGGATCTCGGCCTTGGTGTAGAGCGCGGTGTTGCGGGTGTTCACCCACTTGCGGCTGGTGTCGGATTCCTGCAGTTCCCGTCCGGTGAACGCGATCACGCGGCCGTCGACGCTCAGGATGGGGAAGGTCACACGGTTGCGCAGGACATCGAACAGGCCTCGGTCGCCGGCCGCGCTGACGCCGGACGCGAGGAGTTCGGCGTCGGTGAAGCCCTGGGCGCGCAGCGCGTCCGTCAGGTAGGTGCGCGAGCCGCTGGGGGCGTAGCCGATCCCCCAGTGTGCGGCGGTGCGGCTGTCCGAGGGCACGCCCCGTTTGGCGAGGTAGCGGCGCGCGGGCTCGGATCGTTTGCCCGAGTTGAGGCTGGCGACGAGGAGGTCCTGGGCCGCGGACAGGAGCTGATGGAGGCGGTCGGTGGTGGGCGCTGCCGGCGGCGCGGTGGTCTGCGGGTCCGGCGACGCCGAGGCCTGCTGCCCGGGTTCGGGTCCGGTCGCAGCGGGGGCAGTGCTCAGTGCGGTGAGGAGGTCGTTCGGGTTGGCGTCTCGGAGTTCCACGTCGGTCCAGGCCGCGGCGTTCTGGTCCGGTTCGTGGTCGAGCCGGGCGGTCACCTTCGGCCCGTCGGCGGTGTCGGTGATCGCAAGGTGCAGGGCCCGTCCGTCGATGTCCGGTCCGGTGGTGGCGCCTCGGAGAAGGCTGGCCATCCCCGGGTCGGTGTCCCAGACGTCCTGGTACTCGCTGAGCCTTGCGAGCATCGCGGTTCGGGCGATGTCGGCGGGGTCCCGCGGCGCTCGCGGGCCTGCCGGCGTTGTCGGCTGTGCTGCGCGAGGGGTGGCATCCGGGGCGGGTTCAGGGACGGTGTCGGGCCTCCCCACGGTGTCGGGAGCCTTGGGTTCCGGATGTGGCGTTGTCAATTCGAGCGTCGGCTCGGCAACCGGGGCTGGGGCAGGTTCCTCGGCCGGGTCCGCGGTCTGCGGAACGTCACGGGTGTCGGGACGGCCGGGGCGCGCCGCCGCTGCCGGGTCCGGCGGCGCGGCAGCGGGATGGGGGGCGGGGGTGCGGGCGATGGAGGTGTTGCGGGCGACGGTGCGGCCGGTCGGGGTGCCGTCGATGTCGAGTTCGAGGTGGACGGCACCCAGTTGGTCTGTGGTGGAGCCGAGCACCAGGGCGGTTCGGCGAGTGGGGTGTCCGGGAACGGTGATAGAGATCCAGTCGCCCTGATCAAGCTCGTCAGCCCAGGCGTGACCTTCCTGAGGGGCCGCCCGGTCAGGGTTGTGCTCGTACGGGGTCCATTCACGGACGAAGCGGTCGTTGTGGCGGTGGTGGTCGCGTTCATGGCCGGCGCGGGCGGCCAGCAGCAGGCGCGACAGGGTTTCCGGGTGGGCGCCGGTGTCGGCGAGGTGGCGGGCGAGCGCTTCCTCGAACTGCGGGTCGGCGAAGTCGAGGGGCGGGTTGGCGCCGGCGAGCAGCGAGGTGTGCAGGAGGATTGCCAGCCGGTTGGCGAACTCGACCGCCTCGCCCTTACTGGTGAGGCGCCGCAGGGCGGCGGGCAGCGGGGTGAGTGCGCCGCCTGCGGGGATGAGGTTCCACCCGTTGTCCGCCTGGAAGACGCCGAACATGCCGTCGGCCAACGGGGCGAGCGTCTTGGCCTGCCTGGCGGTGTTCAGGGCGGCGCGGCGTTGTTCGTCGCCCTGGTCGGCGGCGGCCAGCAGGGCGCGGGCAGCCTCCGCGTCGGCGGGTCGTGTCCGGCCGGGTGCCGGTGGGAAGGTGAGTGCCACTCGGCCCGGCTTCTTGCGGACGATCCTGATGTGGACCGGCTCGGCAGTGATGATCTCGTAGCGTCCGGCACCGGCGCCGGGCGGCCTGACCGCCGGCTCGGCGCCGTGGACCCGGACCGGTCCGCCGGAGGCGATCCAGCCGTCGGGAAGGACGGCCTGGGCGGCCTGAGTCCAGGAGTCGATGTCCCGAAGGCGCCGGTGCGGGTCGATAGCGTCGTTCCAGAACGGCGGGGCGAAGACGGGTGTCGACATCCAGCCGGGGTGTGCGTGGTCCAGCGCGTCCGCGACCGCGGTCATCTGGTCGCTGCGGGCGGGCCCGCGGTGGGCGCAGCACAGGCAGACACCGCGGTGTTCGTGCCCGTTGGTCTCGACGCTCGGTCGGTGGCTGGTCGCGGTGTCAACACTGTCGGGGACGGCGGAGGGGTGCCCTTCGGCGATTCGCCAGGGTGCCTGGGCAAGTGCGGGAGGGGTGATGGCCGCCGGTGCGGGTACTGCGGGTCCGGTTGCGGGCACCGTTGTCGGGGCTGTCGTGCCGTCGGGGGCTGCGGCGTCGCTCGGCCGGGGAGGTTGCGAGGTGGGCCGTGGCGCCCGCGCGGCCGCGTCCGGATGGGCAGGGGCGCGCCGGGCCGCTCGCTGGTCGGCTCGGGCGAACTCGCCGTCCTCGTCGAGGCCGGGCGTGGTGGCCATGGTGTGGACAATGGCTTCGGTGAGGGTCCGTCCTTCGCGGTCGCGGAACCCCCGGCTGAGCTCGTGAACGTCCGGGGCGTCCCAGGAGAACGCCGCGCCGTCAGCCTTGGTGATCGACTCCAGTGCGTCGGCGATCATCTGGGCATGGCCGCGGGTGCCGATGGCGCCGACCACGGTCAGCCTCTCGAGGAACCACGGCAGCCGGATCTCCCAGCCGCTGTCGCTGCCGCGGGTCGCACGCCCGCTCACGCGCCTCCCGCCGACCGGCAGAATGACCAGGCGGCCGCCGTCGGACAGCCGGACGCGTTCGTCGGCGGCGAGGCGGCACCGTTCCTCGTGGCGCTGATGTGCGGCCCGCCGGTCACGTCCGTCGGGGAGGGGAAGTTCGGCGTAGTGCCGCCGCAACTGCTCGACGTCGTCGAAGAACGGAAGGTCCGCGCCCTCGGCCTGTGCACCGGCGAGGGTGAGCCCGGCGATCGGTCCGGGCACGGCAGCCCCCCAGGAGCGGAGCACGGCGGCGAGCTGGTGGAGAGCTTGCCCGGCGCGGTCGGGATCGGCGTTCCGCTCGCTCGTACCCAGGGCCAGCGAGGCGATTGTTCGGCCCCATGCGCCGGAGGCGGCCCGCTCCAGGACATCGACCGGGTCGTTGTCGTCGCCGGCTGCCGCGGGGTCCTCGGGCACCGTGCCAGCAGGAAGGGCGACGACAGAGGAAGGGTCGACCTTCCGCTGCAGCCGGGTGACGAGGTCGGTGGCCTGCCAGGGGCCTGGCCCGGCCGTCTGCAGACGCACGACGGCGTAGCTTCCGTCGCTGTTCTGGATGCGGACTCTCTGGCCCTCGCCGAGTCCACCGGGGGCCCGGGTGAAGGCCCAGCCGTCGGGGACCTCGACATCGGTCCCGGTCGCCAAGCGCCTGAACAGTGTGGCGAGCTCGTTGGCGGGTGTCGCGCCCAGACGCCCGAGGAGGTGTTCGCCGTAGCTGTGAACAACACGGGCGGCCCTGCGAACGGAGCTGATCGGGTGCCCGGTGTCCACCCGTGCTCGACTCCGTGTGGTGTGGTCCTCGTCGCGCAGGTCCTTGCGCGCGGCATGTCGGGTCGCAACGTCCGGATGCCCGGCCAGAACGCGGGCGGCTGCCACCAGCGTCTCCAAGGAACGGCGGCTCCTCATTTCTCGCGCAAGGGAAAGCAGACCCCGGCGGACGGCCGACGGGTCGTTCTCCAGGATGGTCTCCGCTGCCTTCTCAGTCGTGACCTCGTTCTTCCGGATGAGCGCGTCGAGGAACTCCCACGCCTGGCTGAGGCGCTGGTGGGTGCGCAGGACCGTCAGCGGGTCTGTGAACGGGCCGTCCTCGTCGAGGCTCGGCTCCACCGGGTGCTTTGGCGCAGCGGCCGGTTCTGCCGCGGGCGGCACGGTGTCGGCGGTGGTGATGACGTTGCCGCGGCGGACGGCGTAGACGGCGGCGAGTTCGGGGAACTCTCCGTTGGTGGTGCGGAGCAGGTAGGGCTTGACCTCGGCGACGGTCTGCCAGTCGTTGTCGCCGATGAGGATGTCGTCTCCGGTCCGCAGGGGGTGTGCAGCCCATATCGCTGTGCGGCGTTCGAAGGGGAGGGTGGTGAGGAGGGCGCGCAGGCGGCGGCGCTCGGCGGGCGCAAGGGCGGCGATGGCGGGCTCGGCGGTGGGCTGCTGCTCCGCCTCGGGAAGTGCGTCCGCTGTGGGCATGGCCGGGGGGACCGCCGGGCTGGTGGGGACCGCTGGGTGCTTCGGCAGGACGGCGGCGATGTCCGAGGCTGCGAACTGGATCTCGCGGCCGTGGCGGGTGTGACCGGTGTAGCGGTCGCCTGCCGGGTGTTCGGTGACGGAGTCGACGGTCACCGTGCTGTAGACGGGGACGGCGGCCCGGGTCATACGTGGGGAGTGCCGGGAGACCTTGGCCGGCGCGTCCATGCGGGCGAAGGGGCTGTCCAGGTCGATGATGCGGACCTGGTCCCCGGCCGCGAGGCGAGGCGGGATCTTGTCGTGGGTGATGGCGGTCCACCCGGTGGGGGCGGCTTGTCGGGCCGTTGCCCGCTCGTGTACGTCGGCTTCCAGTTCGAGGCGGGCGTTGCGGAGTTCGGTACGGGGTCCTTCGGCGGTCATCGTGTGCTCGGCCACGATGCCGCTGACAAGGACGCGGTCGCCAGGGGCGACGAGGCTGCCCTCGGGGTCCAACAGGGCCATCGAGTGGCCGGCCGGGGTGCGCAGCAGGATGCGCAGTGCGGGGCCGGTGGCGGTTGCGACAGTGTCGGCTGCGTCGACTTCGGCCAGCAGCGGTACGAGTGCCTGGCCGGGCCGGCCGATGTGGTGGGTGGCGCTGGGGGTCGGGGGTGGTTCGCTCACCGTGTCCCCTTCCGAGGGCCGGGTGGTCGGTGCGGGCTGGACGGTTTCGGGGGCGGTGGGTTCGGTGGCGGCGGTCTGGTGGGGTTGGGGGCTGTCGCTGTAGGGAGTGGCCCAGGGGTCGGGTTCGCCCGGCCGCGGCAGGGTGGCGAGGCGGGCCTCCGTCTCGTGGGCCTGGCGGGCGAGCCATGGGGCGAGGTCATCCAGGACCTTTTTGCTGCGCCGCTCCTGGGCGGTGGCGTCGCCGAGTGCGGCGGCCGCTTCGCGAGCCGCGTCGGCGTAGGCGCGCATCTGCGCCGAGCTGAGGTTGTACCTGTTGTACACGCCGGGCCGGAATGTGACCGGGCCCGGAGCGTCGGCCCGGTCCTGGGGAAGCTGCAGGAGGCTGAGTTCGCGCACGCGTGCGTCGGTCAGTCTCAGCTCCGTGGTGGCGTCGCCGGGCAGTGTCGGGCGTTTGCCGTCGCGAAGGTCACGGTGGTGAACGTAGGCGGCGGCCTTCGCCGCCCGGAACTGGGGGATGCCGGCGGTGTCCGGCATGGCGTCGTGCCACTTCAGCTCGTAGGGGGCGCCGCCGCGGGCGTCCTGGCCGAACCAGTAGCGGCGGCCGTCCGATGCGGTGCGTGCCCGGATCCAGCCGATGATGCTCCCGGCCGTGTCCGTGACAAGTCCGTGGCCGGCCCCGTCGTCGAGGTGCGAGAGCCGTGCGCCTTCCTCGTCGAGGGAGATGCCTTCGGTGGTGGCGGCCTGGGCAAGTGCTGCGGGCCACGATTCTCGGGAGCGCTGGGGTGCGGGGGTCTCGCCGGGCCGCCACAGTTCGCCGACCGGTCGCTCGGTGAGTCCGTTGTCCTGGGTTTGGATGTGGGCCCTGCCCGCGTCGTCCACGCCGAAGAACCGGCCGACAAGTCCTTGGTGGCCGTGGACTTCCTCGCCGAACTCGAAGGGACTGGGTGTGGTGGTGCCCTGGGCCGTACCGGGGGCGTCGGCACTGTTCGTGTCACCGGCCGGCTGGTGGTCGGCCTCGTCGGTCGCCGTTTCCTGCCCGGGTGTGGAGCGGAACCGGTCGCGCCACTGCTTCTCGCCGGCCTCGGCCTGCTCGATCAGGGCGGCCCGGTCGGCCTGCCGCTCGGCCACGGCGGCGTCCGCGGCCTGGTTCTGCCTGGCCTTGGGCTCTCCGCGCTCGCGGGAGGCCCGCCTGGCGGCCCGGGCGGCGTGCGTGTCGCCTTCGGCAAGGGCGGCCTCGTACAGTGCGGCCTTGACGTCGGGGACGGGTTGTCCGGCGTCGACGGCCGGGCCGACGAGAGTCCACACGAGGGTGTTGAGCCGGTCCTGCCAGTCGGCCCAGGTCCCGGAGGCCGAGCCGGCGAGCAAGTGGGCGACGCTGGGCGTCTCGCGGTTGTACGAGTCGTCGCCGGTGAGGCGGTGCGCGAGGTGCTGGTGGCAGATGACGACGGTGCCCAGCGGCGATCCGTTGTCGTCGAGGACCTCCACCAGGAACCGCTGGTCCTTGGCCTTGGATGCGCAGGACCCGAGGTGCTTGGGTCCGCCTTCCGCGCAGGGCTCGTCCATCTCCCGGTAGGTGCTGACGACGCGGAGGCGGTCGTCGGGCACGTCGAGCAGGCCGCGGTAGGTCAACTCGTGGGCTGCGCGCTCGAGGCGGATGCCGTCGCTGTAGCGCCGGTTGGGGTTCTCCCCCAGTCGGCCGCGCTGGAAGGTCTCCCAGCCCCACGGGTAGTCAGCGGCGATGGCCTGGCGCCCGAACCGGGCGACGCGCATGACCCCGGGCTCCATCTCCTCGGTCTCGAGCGTGAGCGAGAACGGCACCTGCTTGGTCAGGTGACCCCAGCGCTCCCACCGGCCGGCCGCCAGCGCCTGCGACTGGCTGTCGCGCCGGATCCAGGCCAGCACCAGGGCCTGGGTGGGGTTGTCTCCGAGCCACCGGTAGCCGCCGTTCGACGCCGAGAACGACCAGGGCATCCAGGTGACCCGCCAGATGTCGGTCCGGTTGTTCTCCTTCGTCAGGCGGTACTCATAGCCCTCCCTGCTGGTGAAGACCCAGTCCTCGGCGGCCTGGGGCTGATCCCGAAGGCCATCCGGGTTCTGCGGGCGCTCGTACGGCACGACGGATTCGCCGGGCTCCAGGCTCGCCTGCACGGTCGCAGCGTCGCCGGAGGTGGTTGTGTCGGACCGCGCGAACAGGTCCGTCTGCGCGGGCTCCCGCTCGGGGCCTGCGGCCGTGCCCTCGGTCCGGATTTGCGCGACGGCGTCGAAGATCGTCGGCCAATCGGTCGAGGTGGCGACGACCGAACCGCCCGGCCCCACCAGGTGCAGGGGCTCCCCCTGCGTGATGATGTCGCGGGCCACAGTGAAGGACTTCTTGTCGCCGCGGGTGACGGTCCATGAGTTGTCGCCGTGGTCAACGAGGGACATGCCGTCCGGCGGGATCGGTTGATCTACCTCAGTGGTCCGGTCGAGGCCGAGCTGTCCGGCCTGGTTGTCCTCCGTGAGGACCGATCGCTCGGGCGCTTCAGCGATCGCGGGCGCCACCGCAGAAGGCTGTGGGCCCTCCGCCGGCGGTGTCTCACCTTGCGGGGGCACCGGGTCGCCTGCCGCAGGTGTGTCCCCGCCGACGCCGACCGCGGTGATGGGCGGGGTGCCGTAGGGGTCATCGGCCAGGGGATCCGCAGCTGCCGGGGCAGCCGGCGTGGGAGGCCCGAAGTCGCTCTCCTGCATGGCGAGCCAGTCACGTCCGCCTTCGGTCGGGGTTACCGGATCGGCGGGCCGCGAGGTGCCGAGGTTCGCTGTATCGGCGGGAACGTGCTCGGTGAAGGGCTGTCCGTTCCGCTCCCCGGTGACGGTCAGGGAGCCGTCGTCAGCACGTTCGACAGAGCGCAGGATGAACGGCTCGCCCCAGCGGTCGGGGTCGACGACGAGGCCGCCCCTGCCGGCGATCTGCGGCTGAGGCAGCCGTGCGGTCTCGCCCGGGGCGACCTGCGTCCAGCCCACGTAGCTCCAGCCGCCGGGTGTCCGGTCCTCGTGGCGCCGGCGCAGTTCGTGGACGCCCGCGACCGCGTCCGGCAATGTCCCGAAGATCATGTCCATCGCGGAGCCACCGTCGACGTCGACGGCCTGGAAGCCGTTGCCGGCCGGCAGGACGCAGCCGATCAGGACGCCGTCGGCGGCGGTGATTCGCACCAGTTGCGGGGGTGCGGTCTCCGGGGCGGCCATCCACCGGCGGAGCTGGGCGCGTTCCTGCTCGCGGCTGACGTTGAGGCCGCGGTGGCGCTCTGCGCGCTGGGCGAGCAGAGCGCGCCTGCGTTCGATCAGGGGTTCGTGCGTCGGGTCGGCGGCGGGGAGATCGAGGTTGTCGAGTTCGGCGGTGACCTCGGCTGAGGTCATCTTGGCCGGGTCGAGCGAGCCGGGGCGGGCATGGCCCGTGGGGGGCTGCGAGTCGGCGGTGGTGATCACGCTGGCCCGGCGACGGGCGATCACCCAGCCCGGTCGGACGGGGGCGGAGTCGCCGGTGTCGAGGGAGTTCGTCTGGACGGTGCGGACGGTCTGCCACCAGCCCCGTGCGAGGAGGATCTCGTCGCCGGGCTGGAAGTCGACGGGCGACCAGCGGCGCGCGCGGTCGTCGACGGCCGCTGATTCGAGCCGGCGGCGTTCGTCGGCAGTGAGCTGTTCGAGCGGGGCGATGTGGCGGCCGCCGGGTTGGAGTGCGGCCGCCCGGTCGGCGCCGTCGAGGTAGACGGGAATCTCGCGGCCGCGGTCGGCAAGTCGCTCGGCCAGCCAGGTCACGCGCTCGTCGCGCTTGATCCGCTGCTTCCAGGTGGTCGGCAGTTCCCAGTACTGCAGTCGGCCGTCGGCCGTGACGCGCCTGAACGCCCCGACCTCCTTGCGGACCTGGTCGAATTCCTTGTCCTTGGCGTCGACGCCGTGCAGGCGCGTGAGGGATCCGTTGTGCTCGATCCACAGCTTCGGCTCCACCGTCACGGCGGCCCGATTCGGCGTCGCGGGGATGGGCTCGACGGTGACGGCCTGCTCGATGGCCTCCTCCGCCGGAGGCCGCGTTGCCTGCGTGCGCCGCTGGAAGTCGAGGAGCGCTCGCTTCGTGGTCGAGTCGACGATCTCCCAGGGCCCCACGATGCGGTATTCCCTGCTGGCGAACGCTTCGGCCCGGTCGGTGGGCACGGCGGCGATGTCGGTTGCGGGCTTCTTTGCCGCCCGGCGGTACCTGGGACCGCCGGAGGGGACGAGCCCGGCACCGTCCGATTGGCGGATCCTGTACTCGCTGGCTCCTGTGCTGGGGTCCAAGGAGATGTACACCCAGCTCATCAATGGCCGCACGTAGCCTTCGGATTCGTCCAGGAGGGAGTCGACCGCGGTCCCGCGCCGGGGCAGGGCGTGCCGGCGCAGCACGTGCAGCATCTCCTCGCGGCTGTCGGCCTCCAGGTTGGCGCCGTCGGCGCTGGCCATGTGTACGGCCTGGTCGGTGCCGATGCTGTAGGTCCGGCCGCTGGTGGTGAACAGCAGCGTGGGGCCGGGATGCCATTCGTGGTGCTCGTCTTCCGTGGCCGGCGCTTGCGGCCAGCGGCTGGTGTCCGGCGGCAGCTCGAACAGCTCGGCGGCGCGACGAACCGCCGCCGGCACCAGGCCGTCGGCGTCAGGGGCTGTGGCGATGGGGGTCGCGTCGCCGAGGTACAGGGTCCACTGCGTGGTGCCGTGCCCGTCCTGCGTGAGCTGTGCGGAGAAGCGCAGTCCGTCGACGGTGATGGCGGCCGCGCTGGCGTGGTGACGCTGGATGCGGACAACGTCCGGCAGCGGGGCACCACCAGCGTCGTCCGCGGTCGGTGTGCTCGGGGAGGTCTCGGGCGTTTCTGCGAGGGCCACGGCGGCCGGGCGTGCAGGCCCGGTTGGGGTGACCGGGTGCGGGACACCCGCGGCGGGCCCCGGTACGGCCGCCGGTTCGGGGCCGTCGAAGTCGAGCTGTTCCTGCCCGGCCGACAGGGCCGCGGCCTGGCGCTTGTGCCGCTTCGCGGATGTGGTGTCCGGCCGGTAGGGGACGGGCGTGCCGGCCGGCATCGCGACGATCGCCGAGGCAGGGAAGACGAAGGGGAAGCCGGGGGTCAAGCTCTCGTAATGCTCGCGGCCGGCGAGCGGGCCGATGCGCGTGGAGAGGTAGCTGTCGCCGCGGCCGCGGACACGGACCGTCTCACCGCCCCGGAGGTCGAGGTGGTCGCCGACGACCGCCTGCCATCCCTCGGGAGCGGGGTCACCGGTGGTGTCGGGGTCTGCCAGGGCGATCGCGCTGCCGCCTACACTGGCCCGGATCAGTTCCGCCCGCTCCGCCGCTGCCTGCTGGTGTGCCTGAACCCGGGCGTCGGCAAGAAGGCGTGCGGCCAGGTCCTGCTCCTGTGGGCCCTCGTCGACGACGTACTCGGTGAGGGGGTGGATGCCGCCCCGGTCCCAGCCTGCGAGAGAGGACGCACGGTCGTCCTCGGGGAGCCAGGTGTAGAGGCGTAGCTGGGTCGAGCCGAGCCGTTCGGGTCCGGTGCCCGCCACGAGGAAGGGCCGGCCGAACAGCTTGGTCCCGGAGTGGTGGGGGCGGATCTCGCGGGCGATCTGGCCTGGCTGCAGTTGGTCGGCGTGAAGGATCCGGCTGGTGTCGGGCAGTTGCGCGGCCCAGACCGGTGCCGGGACGGGGCCTTGGGTGGCGGTGGCTCGGATCCGCCCCTGCGTCACGAGGTGGTCGTGCCCTTCGGGGTCGCGGACCCACCAGGCACGGGCGTGCTCGGCCATGGTGACGTGGCCGTACGGGATGTGGACGCCGTCGCGGGTGTAGGTCTCGACGGTGTCGCCGGGCACCCAGCCGCCCCGGGCCTGGAACGGCTTGAGGAAAGCCGGGATCCGCCCGGCGGCAACGTCTGCTGCCGCCTTGGCAACCGTGTCGGCGTTGCGGGCCGCACTGCGCCTTCCGATGGCAAGGCCTTCCTGTATGTCGGGCTGTTTCATCCGGGCGGAGGCCCGGGCGGCGATGCCCGCGTCGTGGGCCGTCGGGACCATCTCACGGGGGGCAAGGCTGATAAAGCGGCCGTTGGTGCTGGTACCGAGGTTGGAAAGATGGAGGTGGAACAGCCCGTCAGGTCCCAGGTCCAGGCTCGTGACGATGCGGGGGATCCCGAGCTCGGTGGTCCCCTTGCGGTGCTCGACGGTGAGTACGACGTCGCCGATGGCGAGGTCGGAGGCCGGGGCAGGTCCGTAGCCGTCGGGGACGGCCTCGGCCCACACCGGCGCGATAAGCGGTTCGTCGTCCCGGTACCAGACGTCCCGCACACCGACCTGGTGCGGGGTCCCGTCGCGGTCGGCCAGGACGTAGTACGGCCACTGGACGCTCTGGAACTCCCCGCGGGCCAGCGACCCGTTGGCGGTGCGGAAGTACGCGGGGTCGCCCGCGGCCCAGGCGCGGTGGGGCGCGGTGCCGGCCGTGAAGTCCTCCTCCGCCGGCGGGGCCGGGACGGGGCCGCTGCGCTGGTCTGTGCGGGCTCCGGCGAGCGCGGGCGAAAGGAGCGGGCGGGCGGCCGGGTTGTCGTCCTCGGCCTCGGAGATGGGCAGCACCTTGCCGGGGGACGCCGGGGTGGCAGGTTCGGTCGTCTCCGGCCTGCTGAGCTGCGGCGCCGGGGCTGGGGCTGGCCCGGCTGTCGCGACCGCAGGTGCGGCAATCGCCGTTGGAGGGGTCCTGTCGAGGGGGTTCGTGGGGTTGAGTTCGAGTCCGGGGAGGACCTGTTCGGTGGGCGGCGGCGTCCAGGTGTCCGCTTCCGGCACTGCCACGACCTCTCGGATCGAGAAGCGCAGGTGCGGTCTCACGGTGTCGTACCAGTTGCTGTGGTCGGGACCGTCCTGGACGGTGACGTTCTCGTACCGGGCGGCCTTGCCGTCGCCGCGGCGGATGCGGACCATGTCGCCGGCGAACAGGCGCTCCGGCACCTCGTCGACGGCCTGCCAGCCCGCCGGGGTCGGGTCGGTCGGGCGTTCCGGAGCGAGGGGAGCCTCCGGTCGGGCGGGAGCGCCCGCGCCCTGGGCGAGTTGTTCCTCGGTGAGGATCTGCACCCGGGTGCCGAAGGGCACGAACGGAATGTCCAGACCGTCGGGGTCCTCGATCCAGAGCCGGTGCCCGGTGACGGCTCCCTCGTGCGCGCGGACCGTCGTTGTCGAGTAGCTGGTGAGCCGCCCTTGGGCCCATGCGGTCTCGCCGGCTGTGAGGTAGGGCGCGCGCACGAAGTCGCCGATCGCCAGTTGGTGGGCGAGGACTTCCTTCGGCTGCCCGTCGGTGCTGGCGGCGCCGTGGAGGGGCGCTGTGGCGGGAACTTCCGCGAGCGGGTCGGGCTCCTGTAGCGGTGGCAGGGGCGCGAAGGCGGCGTCGAGGGACTGCGCTTCGGCGCGCAGGGCCCGGGACGCCTGCGTCAGCACCTCGTTCGGGCCGGTTGCCGGCCCGTCCGCGCGCGCCGCCTTGTGAGCGGCGTCGGCGAGTATGTGCAGCTGGGCGCTGGTGACGGGCAGTCCTGCGTGGGACAGCGGGCGGCCTGCGGCGGCGTTACGCGACCACGCAGTAGTGGCCTCGGCAAGTCCGGGATCGTCGCTGGTGCGCCAGGCGACGACCAGTGGAGCGACCTGCTGCAGTTGCTCGGCTGTCAGTGCGGGGGTGGCGCGGCCCGTTACCTGCTCGGGCAGCGGCCTGGTGGTGTGCCACGCCGTCCAGACTGCGGCGCCCACCGGGTCGGTCCACCGGTCGGCCGCGGGGGCGCCACCGCGTGCGTCCTGCGCCCACCACTGGCGCACACCGCGGTGCCTGCGCGCGCGGATCCAGCCACGGGTGCGGCCGTTCGAGTCGACGACACGGCCCGTGCCGCCGTCCCGGTCCAGGTCGACGAGCCGGTGCCCGTGATCGTCGAGCAGCAGCCCGTCGGTGCTCGACGCGGCAGCCAGCCGTCGGGCACCACGTTCGGCGGAGTCTTCGGTCCCCGGGAGGTTCTCGCCGGGAAGGACGAGGTCCTGGGCCGGCACCAGCGCGGTGATCTCCTGGGCCGGGCCCAGGTAGAGGTCCGGGCCGACGGCCGGGTCGATGACCTGACGCAGATTTCTACTGAGGCCGCTCGCGTCGACCTGGTACGCCCGGGGGGTGCTGCCGACGCTGAGGAACCAGTTGCCCTTCACGAGATCGGCGGGGGTGCAGCGCATCGGCGCCCAGGGCTCACCGGTCCCGGCCAGCCCCGGCCCGGAGCGCTGGGCCGCGAGCGCCAGCACGGCGCGGGTCGCGATCCGGCGGTGCTTCTCGCGGAGCAGCCCCTCCCCGTAGGTGACGGGCGAGGTCGCGGAGTCATCGGCGGGCCGGGCCTGGCGGCGCTCATGCCAGGCCGCGCGGTTGCGCTCGAGCTTCTCACGAAGATACGTGTGCGTGCGGACCTTGCGCTTGGCGGCCGTGATGTCCGGGCCGGCGTCGATGACCGCGACGTGGGAGTGTCGGCCCCAGTCACCGCCGTAGGATCCGCCTTCCCCCCGGACCAATGTGACGTCAACACTGTGGGGGTGGTTGGCCTCGACCAGCTGCGGATCGTCCCAGTTGCCGTCGCGGTACCTACGGATGACCGTGCCGGGTTCCACGTCGGTGGCGGCGACCCAGCGGGTCTGGTCGGGAAGCGAGATCGGCGGTGCGGCGTGGATGCGGGTGTTGAGCTCAGCGTCACGGCGCAGGTGGTCTGCGAGCTCCGGTGCGTCCTCGCTCAGATGGGCCCGGGCGTAGCCCAGGTATGCCTTCTCGCGTGCCGCGTCCAGAACGGTCACGAGCCAGTGCGGATCGGCGCCGTCGTGATCGGGGTCCATGCCGGCCGTGCGGCGCAGGAAGTCCACGACTGCGTCGGGGTCGGTTCCGTCCTTCTGGGCCTCGGCCCGCGCGGCGGTCAGGCGCTCGGTGAACACCTCGCGCAGCCGGGCATGATGACGGGTCTCGTCGGCGATGCCCGCCCGGCGCTCTTCCGGTCCCTGCGGGTCGCCGAAGAAGGCGTCCTTCAGCGATTGCGGGTCGAAGCCTGCCTGGTTGATCCGTGTGAGGTAGTCGACCAGGGCGAGTTTGCCGAGCCGTTCGACGTCGCCTCGCAGGGCCGTGGCCTGCCGGGCCCACACCCAGGGGGCGTTGACCTGGCCAAGGTATTCGTCTCGCAGGTGCTGGCGGTTGGCGTCGAACTGGGCGAGGGGCTCGAGCCGCACGGCGATGTCCAGCATCCGCAGGTACTCGGCGGTGCGGGTGGGGTCTCCGCCTGCTGCGAGCACGCGCTGGGCTGCGACGTTCGGGACCTGACCCTCTTGCGATGGGTTCCAGTGCGAGGACACCACGCCGCGGGGCGGGGCGAGGTCCCCGAGCGCAGGAGGTGGGCCGTCCGGGTCCTGCGCCGGCGTTTCGAGCAGAGTGCTATCCGGCTCCGTGTCCAGGGAGGTCTGCAGCTCTACCGCCAGCTGTTGCGTCGTCGCCTCGGGCGTCACCTTGTCTGCGGGTGGCGTGTGCGGGACTTCGGCGGGGTCGTCGGTGGCAGGTTGGGCGGTGCCGAGCACCATGTCGGCGGGTTGCAGGGCCGCTGTCCGGAGGTGTTCGTATGCCTGCGGAATGGCGCGGGCGAGGACGTCCTCGCTCACACCGTCGCGGAGGTATGCCCAGAGCTGGTGCTCGGTCGCGCTGTCCATGAGCGTTTCGTCGACTGCGTCGGCAAGAGCCTCGGCGAACTGCTCCAGATGGCCCGCTTCGACGTGCTGCAGCAGGCCGGGATCCTGCGCGACGTGGTCGACGACCCACGCCACCAGGTCGTCGGCGGGCGGCCCTAGGGTGTCGTTCACCGCCTCCGCGACCGCGGTGGCGAGCGCTGTACCCAGCGGGCCGCCGCTCCACGCCGGCGCGAGCGGGCTGTCGGCGAGGACTGTGTCGAGCCAGGCGGTCACCTCGTCGCGCTCCACCAGGTACCCGATCCGGCGTTCGGGCCGGACCAGGTCGGGCACCACCACCGTCAGCGGCAGCGGCAGCGCTGCCCCGGGCAGGTCGCCGGCCCGGAACCCGGTGATCGGCCGGGTGGCCGGTCCGGCGCCCTCGGGGGTGAGGGTGACGGAGAGCCAGCCAGCCGCCGGGGCGCCGAGGGTGATGGTGGTCTGCGGCCTGGTGACGGGCGGGCGTGCCGGTGCGGGGTGCGGCTCCAGGACTGCTGCGGCGAGGTCCGGGGTGGTCGTGGCCGCCTGCGGGGGCGTCAGCGTAGGGCTGGTCGAGGCCGGGTGGAGCTGATCGGCGGCATCCTGTGCTGCCGTGATGCTTTCGCCTCCGGAGGGGCGGCGGCGTACCACGCCGTCCACCCGGAGGACGTAGTCGAGGGAACCGAGTTCGAGCCGCTTCTTGGCGCGGGTGACGGTGACGTACGCCAGGCGCAGGTCCTCGCCCCCCGGCGGGCTGATCTCTCCGGTCTCGGTGTCCTCCTTGGGCTGGGGGAAGTCGGGTCCGATGCGGACGTTGTCCCACTCTCGGCCCTTGGCCTTGTGGGCGGTGGAGACGGTCAGCTGCGGGCGCTGTTCGGGGTCCTTGGCGTCCTCGGGGACCAGCTGCTGGACCATATCGATGATGTCGTCGGGGCTGTAGCGGTCGAGGAGGCGCACGAAGGTCTGCAACGCCTTGGCGTCCTCGTTGGACTCGGCGTACTGGCGGACCTCGTCCCAGTCCTCGAACCCGCTCAGTTCCGGGTGCTTGGTCCGGCGTCCGGCCTTGAGGTCCTTAGCCGCCTTGGCGATCAGGTTGAGGTCGCTGCCGCCGCCGACCATGGCAACTCGCTTGCCGGCGTCGAGCCCTTCGAAGACTGCCCCGATCGCGCCGATGTTGGTCCTCGTCAGGATGGCGTCGGGTTCGTCCACCACTCCGATCGTCGTGCCCAGGGCCGGGTTGCCCTGCAGTTCCAGGTCGGCACCCAGGAGCGTCAGGTAGCCGTTGCCGACGGCCGCGACCTCGGGGCCGAAGCGCCAGCTCTGGGTGAGGGGGAGCACGATGTCGGCGGGCCAATCCTTGAGGGCGTCGATCGCCCCGCGGAAGCTGTAGATCGACTGCTGGCTGTCACCTACGACGATGGTCTGCGTCGGCTGGTCCTGGATGATCCGCTTCAGGACGGGGTTGATGTCCTGCGCCTCATCGAAAAGGATCATGTCGTAGGGCAGCCGTGGCCTGGTCAGCGCCCACATCTTGATGTAGTCGTCGCTCTTGAAGACGATCTTGTCGCTGTCGGGGTCCGTGATATCGGCCCAGGCCCGGCGGGCGGCGTCCAGGAGGCCGGGCGCAGCGGGCGTGCGGCCCCACGGACCCAGGTGCTGCGGCCCGAGTTCGTCGTCAGCACTCTCGCGGTACCGGCGGACCGCCTGCATGGCAATCTTCGCGATGTCCTCCGGGTCGACCTCTCCCCCGTTGAAGACGAGGGGCGCGGTGATGTCCAGGGCCTCGGCGACGTCCTTGTCCCAGCGAGCTCCCGGGTGAGTGCGCGCGATGGCGACCTTGCGCTCGATCGGTGTGCCTTTCAGGCCGGCCCGGGCGAAGGCGTGGCTGGTGTCGGCGGTGACGTTGCGCGGCATTTTGCGCTTCGCCTCGTCGGCGATCGACCGGTTGAAGGCGATGTAGGCGATGCGCTTGTCGGGCAGGCCGCGGGTGACCATCAGGAGCGTCGATGTCTTGCCGGTGCCGGCCAGGGCCTGGACGGCGACGTCCTGGCCGGCGAGGCACGCGTCGATGATCTTCTGCTGCTGCGGGGTGGGCGGGTACTCCTTGGCGGCCTCGGTGGCTGCGTCCTGGACGGCGGCAGCGAAGGCGGCTGCTTCGCGTTCGTCCATGGCCGTGAGGTGAGCGCGGATCTCGTTCAGGACGCGCGGGAGGTTGCTTCGGCGTCCCTTGTACTTCCAGCGGCTCTCACTCTCGATGAAGCCGAAGTTCCTGTTCTTCTTCAACAGCTCCCGAAGCCTGGCCTCCGCTTCCCAGTAGCCGGACCGCCCGGTCCCGGTGACGTAGGTCGCGCGTCCCGCCGTGACGATCTGGATGCGGTTGGTCCACGCGTCCGGGTCCGGTTCATGCTCCCTGTCCGGTGCCGCTGCCGGATCGGCATCGGGGGTGGAATGCGCCGCTGCGGTCGCAGCACCGTCAGGGCTCTCCTGCCCGGTTTCATCTGCTCCGGTGGACGCGTCGTGTACCGGCGACTCATGGCCGGTGCCCGGGTCGCCGTTGGCATGCTCTGCACTCACCGCCTCGCCTTCTGTCCGAGCAGGGAGGAGGGCGACCGCCTGGGTTGCTGCCGCGTGCAGCGCAGCGGCAGCGCCCGCCTGGCGGTGGAACGGGGGCACTTCCAGCGGGGCACCGTCGCTGAGCCGGGCCGCCCACTCGCCTTCCGCTGCCCGGCGCACGGATCCGATGAAGCCGGCGTCGTTCGTCACCGGGATCCATCCGTCCGTGCCACGGCCACCGAAGGTGATCTGCGGGCTCACGGCGTCGACGTAGCCGATGTCGGTGAATCGCGCCGCGTCTGCCCGGTTCCATTCCCGGTTCCTGTGCTCCAGGAAGTCCGCGGTCGCCCGTATACGGGCCTGGTGTGCCATGGCCTCCTGCAGGATGCGGGCGGTCGGGTAGGCGAGCATCTCGCGGGCCACGCCCGTGATCCGCTCTCGCAGCTTGGCTGCCGGGCCCAGGAAGGCGCTCAGGGTGTCGGCTTCCGCCCGCATACCGCCGACGGTGTGACCGACGGCGGAGTCCCAGGTGGTGTAGGCGGCCTCGAGCGCCCGGAGTTCGGGCTGGCGGGAGTAGTCGAAGCCGAAGGCCCGGTTGCCGGCCTCGATGAGGGTGCTGCGCTGGACACCCAGACGCTGGCGGCCCTCCCTCATCTCTTCGGCGGTGGCGTACGGCTGGGCGTGGTCCGGGCCGAGGGGGACGTCATGGTTGAAGGCCCACAGGTAAGCCGCGTTGCGAGCGGCTCCTTGGAGCGTGGCGGCGGTGTCGGTGACGTCCTCGCCGACGATGCCCAGCCAACTGGTGCTGCTGAGGGCGCGCCGGATCGTGGCCGCGGTCTCGCCGTCGGGGTCGACCAGCTCGTGCTGCTCCTCGCCGCTGTCGACGGGGGTGCGGATGCTGAAGCCGGGCAGACCGTCGACCGGAGCCGCCGGGGCACCCTGTGCCTGGTTGCCGGCTGGCCCGATGTGGCCGACCACGACCCGCCCGCCGAACTTGTCGATCAGATTCTGCAGGCTGGTGCCCCCTTCTTCCGGCGGGGCTGCGTCTGCCTGGTGCGCGCCCGTCGGCAGGTGGTTTCCTTCTGCGGTCGGTCGCGCGGTGATGTCCTCGTCGGCCCTCGGCTCTGGCTGGGGTGCGGGAAGGACGTCGAAATATCCGACCGCCGCGCGCAGGTCCTGATCGGTCGTGCGGGCCAACGGCAGGTTGGCGGGCAGGTCCCGGTCGTGGGTGTCGTCCAGGTCCGGCGCGATGGTGCCGTCCTCGTCGCTGACGGACAGGGGGGCGATGGTGAGGGTGATGAGTCCGGCGGGCCCGCCTTCTCGGATGTTGAGGACCTCGTGCGGCAGGTGGGTGTCGTCGGCGTCGAACCAGATGCGGTCGCCTCGCTGCAGGGTGTCCGGGTAGACCTCCTCGTCCTGGAGCGGCGGCCGGTCCGGGCGGGGGTTGATGAGGTCCCACACCAGGCAGGCGGTGGAAGCGGCCTCGTGACCGGCGGCCTTGTCATGGGCGGCTCGCTCTCCAAGGACGAGGCGGTCCAGCTCGTAGCGGTAGGCACCGAGAGTGCGGGGCAGCGCGGGGTCGTCCCAGGTGATGGGTTCGCCCAGGTGGTCGCGCAGGGCGGCCAGACGTTCGGAGAGGGCGAGTGCGTCCTCGCGCGTCAAAAGCCCGCGCATCACGTTGATGGCTCGACCGAGGCCGGAGCCGATCAGGTAGGTGTACTCGTCGACACGGCCCGCCTCGATTCCGCTGCCGGCCGCCAGCAGCGCCCAGGTGTCGTCAGGTTCCTGGAACAGTGCGAACTGGCCGTTGGGAGTGAGGGAGAAGGTGTCGAGGTCGGCGAGGCCCCGAAGATCCATCAGCGCAAGTGGGTCACCGGAGAGCCACTCCATGGGAGCAGCCTTGAAGTGGGTGACGAGCTGGCCGGTGGAGGCAAATCGTCCGGCTGGCGCCGCAACTTCGGCGCTGGCCGGTGACTGGGGCGGGAACGCCAGCGGGTCAGCTTCGTGAACGGCCTGGGGCGCAGCCTCGGCGGGTGGGAGGTCCGGCATGGTGCGGGGGTCGCGCACGTGGCCCGCCCAGGTGGCTGCGCCGGTGGCCAGCTCGGTGTACGCGGCATGCAGGTCGGTGTCCCCAGCCGTTTCCCCGGCGGCGGCGACGGCAGTCGCCGCGACGGCCACATCGTCGAGGCGCTCGGCCAGCTGCTGGCTGCCGAGGGGCCGCTCCAGTGCCGCCTTGACGGCGGTGGCCGCGGTGGTCACCAGGGTGGTCATGCGGGTGGTGATGATGTGGCTGGCTCGAGGTCCCTGTCGTTCGCGGAGGTAGGCGCGGGCGGCGCGGCGTGCGAGCTGGTCGGCCGTGTACGCCAGGTCGCCTTCCGCTGGCCGAATGGCCCCGTGGCGGCGCAGCGGTCCCAGGATGGACTCGGTGACAGTGAGTGCACCGCGGGTGCCCTTGATGGTGATCTCGCCCGTGTCGTCGCGGGTGATCGAGAGGATGGTCAGCGGCTCGGACCAGAGGGCCGCGCGGTCGGCCTCGTCGGACGGCGGGCGGAGCGGCAGGCGCAGTACTGTGCCGAGTTCGAGGTCGTCGAAGGCTGTGGGCCTCCAGCCCGCCGGGGCCCGGTCAGCTGTGAGGTCGGCGAGGTCGTAGGCCGCGCTCCGTGCTCCCTGGCGGGTCGTGTGCCCGCTGCGGGGGTGGCCGTCTCGGTCGAGGAACAGGAAAACCTTGCCGTCCTTGGTGGTGGCGCCCACCGGTAGTGCGTCTTCGTCCAGCACGAGGTTCTTGCGGCCGGCCGGTGTGCGCTGGTGATCGGATCGTTCGGCGCGCAGCCGCTCCTTCTCGCGCCGGATGGTGTGGCGGCGCTCCAGGCTGGCGGTCAGCACGGCCTTGCGCGCGGCCACGTACCCGGCGTGGCCGGGTTCTGCCAGTGGCAGGTCCAACTGCGCGAGCTCGTCGTGGATCTGCTCGTCCGTGAGGTCGGCGACGGCGCCGGTCAGGGGCCGGGCGGTGCCCAGGTCAGCGCTGGGCGCGTCGGCGATGGTGAGGACCTGGCCTGCGCGGCGCACCGCCCACAGGTTCGCGTAGTCCTCCGGCTCGTTGCCGAAGGTGCGGATGTCGTCGCCGTTCACGGCGGTGACGCGGCGCCACCAGGGGATCGATCCGGCGAGGATCTCGTCGCCGACCTGCAGGTCGATGGGTGACCAGCGGGCTTTGCGCTGCGCCATGTCGGTGCAGTGGAGGGCCTGGCGTTGGTCGGGCCACAGTTCGGGGGCGGTGGTGTCGGCCGGGCCGGGCGGGGTGGCCGGGTTCTGGCGGACGGCGATAGTCCGGCCGCGCGCCAGCATCGCCGTCACGAACAGGCTGGTCTTGTACAGGCTGGTGGAGCGGCTGGTGTTGCTGGTCTGGACGTGGACTTCGCGGCTGGGTGCCCACACGAACTGGTGCGCTTGGCGGGCGGCCTGGGCTTCGTCGTCGCCCTGCTTGGGTACGCCGTGGAGTTCGGCGGTGGGGCCGGTGTGGTCGATCCAGACCGGCTCGGCGGGGCGGGGCCGGTCGAAGGCGACGTCGTCTGGCGAGGCGGGGGCGGCGTCGGCCTCGACGGAGGCGGGTGCCGGGACCACACCGTCCGCCTCCAGGGTGGGCAGGCGGTCCGGTACAGCCTCGTCGGGCGCGGTTGCGGGCTGCTCGCGGCTGGGGCCCTCCTGGGGGATCTGGTCGGCGGGCGCGGGAACGGCGAGCCGGCGGACGTCCTGCTCCACCGTCGCGAGCTTCGGCCGGAATCCCTCCTTGGCCGACTTCCCGCTGAGATGGGCGGCGACCGACCGTTCGGAGTTGTAGCTGTAGTTGCCCTTCCTCAGCTCCCAGGTCAGGGTGTAGCGGCGCCATCCCGCGACGGTGTGGGCCTGCAGGCTGACCTCGTAGCTGTCGGAGTACCCTTCGCGGTTCCAGCGACCCTCGGCGGCCCAGCCGTTGGCGAGCGCGACGGCGATGACTTCTCCGGCCCTGCCCGGCGCCGGTTCGTCGAGCGGTTGACCCTGGTCAGTTTCCGGCGACAGGTCGCCGGCATGGCCCTGCAGTCCGGCGGCATCGGAGCTGGTGTCGACCTCCGAACTCAGTGCCGGCACCGCAGAGGCAGTCGCTCCGGCGGCCGGTGCGACCGGATGCGCCGGGCCGGGCTGCGCGGCGGAGGCGGAGATCGTCGCCATGACGTCGTGGAAGTAGTGACGCATCGCCAGGCGGAAGCCCCGCAGGTCTTCCGGCGAGGCCAGGGCGGTGGCCAGCGGCCCGGTACCGGCGCGTTCGGCGAACCAGACGTCCAGCCGGCCCGGCAGATCAAGGTCGCCAGCGGATCCGTTGAAGTGCCGGACCGCCTCCTCGAGCAGGTGCCGGACGTCGTCCTCGAGTCCGGCGACGACCGCCGGCAACTCGTCGGGCAGGAGAGTGCTCATCACCTCACCGGCGGGCCCGGAGGTGAGCACGTTCCCCTCAGGGGTCCGGCTGACCTGGACGCCCGGGGTGCTGGCGACGAGCTCGCCGAGTAGTCGGCCCGACTCGTCGTTCACGGTGCCGTCGGCGCTGGAGTAGGTGTACCACCGGTCCGGCAGGAACGCGGCTGTCGGCGGGTCGTCGGGGGCCGGGGTGGCCGTGCGCTGCTGGACTTGGTCGACGGCTTCCTGCGCAGCCCGGTCGATGTCGATGTGGACGTCGCCGACCTGCTGGCCATCGATCTTGACCTGCCACCCCCGCTGCATGTGGCTGTGCTTCAGTTGCGCGACCGGGGTGTAGTCGGGGAGGGAGAGAACGTCCCGGACGGAGTGCAGGTCGCCGGTGTACGGCGCGGTGACGAAGCCGGGCCGGCCGGGGACGGGTTCGGCGGTGTTGAGGAAGATGGCTCCGGCCTGGGCCAGGGACATCTCCTCCCCGTCGACTCGGTAGCTGGTGGTGTTGTCGTCCGGGCGGTGGAAGGTCTCGACCTGGACTTCGGCGGCTCGCAGGGCCGTGACCATGCTCATCCGGGTGAGGTCGCCGGATGCTTGCTGGCGGGAGCCGTCGGCCGCCGTGGCGCTTGCCGCGCCCTGGTCTTCGCGGCCACTGTCGGCTGACGTCGGCGCCGCATGGCCGGTGGTGCTGCCGGGCTGGGATGCGGCCCGGTCGCGGGCACGGCGGTCTTCGCGGCGCTGCTGGTCCTCGTGCGCCTGGCGGATGGTCAAGGTGAGCCTGACGATGTGCCTCTCGGTCTCGCCATGGAGCTGCTGGGCCAGCGCTCCCGCCGCATCGTCGCCTGTCGGCGCCGACGCCAGCTGCTGGGCAAGCTGGGTGGTCGATGCGAGGGCGCGCAGGTAGGCGTCCATGACGGCGGGATGGTCAGGCTCGTCAGCGGTCGCCTCCTGGTGTGCTTCCTCCCAGGTGGCGTGGAACTGGGCCGCAGCGCCGTTGCCTTCCGACGAGGCTCGGACGTGCCGGGGAAGGGTCTCCGCAAGCTGCTGGTGGAGTGCGGCCAGTCGGGCGGTGGCCTGCTGGAGGCCCTCGGCGCTGTACGGTCCGGCGACGAGCGGGTCGCTCTCGATGGCGGCAGCGCCGGCGGTCTGGGCGGGCTCCGCCAGACTGGCTGGGGCCGGATCGGTGGTTGCCTGCTCCTGGCCGGCCTGCGCCGCAGTGTCCGTGAAGGCGAGCTCCCAGGCGCCGTCGTGCTCGGCGGTCGCGGTGGTGCGGGAGGCCAGGAGCGTGGCGTACTGGGTGAGGGTGCGCAGGTGGGGCAGTGCGACGGGTGCCCGGAACTGCTCGCGCTCGAGGTTGCGGGACAGCTGGATGGCTGCGGTGGCGAGGCGGCGGCAGCGCTCGGCGACGTCATGAGCGGGGTGGACGAAGGGGTCCAGGCTGCTGCCGACCGGCCCTTGGCGCAGGTCTTCGACGGCCTTCCAGACGGCTTCGCCGTCCGGCCTGGCCCCAAGTCCGGTGGTGAGCAGCTTCTTGCCGGCGGGTGTCTCCTTCAGGCGCCACAGGCCGCCGAACATCTCGTCGAAGTCGTGGGTGGCGTCCTGCTTGGAGGTGTAGGGCTGCCCGTCGGGGAGGGTGATGTCGCCGTCGAGGGGCAGTGCGGGCGGGTCGGTGATGGTCCGGACGGTGCGCTGGAGGTTCTGGAGGGCGAAGGTGACGGTTCGGACCCGGTTGTCCCGGGTGCTGAAGGTCGTGCGGGAGGGCAGGGCCCAGGCGCCAGCTGTGGGGGTGGGCTTGAAGCCGTGGCGCTCCAGGGCGGTGCGGACCTCGGCGTCGGCCTCGCTGTCGGTGACGCCTCGCACCGTGCTCGTCAGGTAGTGGTGCTCGATCTCGATGACAGCCGCGACCGAGGCCGGCGCGGGGGTGGGGGTGTCGGCTGTCTGCGACCCTGCACCGGCGGTGGCGAGCGCGCCGGGGAGGGAAGCCGGCACGCCGTCCCGCGCTGCGAGGGCTGCCAGGATCGCCGCGGCTGCGGCGGGATCCTGCTGGGAAGCGCGGGTGGCCGCCGCATGCCCGTAGGCGGACCGGATCAGGTGCGCGAGGACCTTACGGTCGTCGCGGTCACGGTAGGCCCCCTCCGGCAGGCTCAGGGCCATGGCGTAGGACGCGTGGGCGAGGTTCGCGCTCTGGCGGACCAGATCGTCGACGGTGCCGTCTGCGGCGGTTGCCCACAGGACCTGGTGGGCTGCCTCGCGCACGACCTCGTGGGCCTTCACGGCAGCAGGCCCGCCAGCGGCAGCGACCTCGTCGCGGTGGGCGAGGCGCTTGGCGGTCGCGGTGCCCACCCACCTTTCCAGCACCTCCGTCAGATCCTGACGCCCCTGCTCGTAGGGCCGGTCCGGGCCGAACGGCTCTGCGGCCGCCGCGGCAAGCTGGGGGGCGGCGAGGCTGCGCTGGTGCTCGTAGGCATGCCGGGCGACGTTGCGCAGGATCTCGCGGCTGGCCGGCTGGTCGGCGTCCGCCGCCACTTCGAGGGCGAGGCCCGCCACCTCGAGCCACTCGGGGATCGCCCGGCCGAGAAGTGTGTCCGGGGTCTGCCGCAGGTCCCACATCGCGCTACGCAGCCGCTGGGCGGCAGGGCTACCGGCCGGGGTGTGGGAGTCGGGCCAGCGGTCGTAGGTCTCGAAGACGATCGAGCGGGCGTAGAAGTGGTGGCCTCTGTCACCGTAGGGGCTTGGCCTCTCCTTCAGTGGGTCGTTGCGTACCTGGACGGCGAAGGACTCGGGGTCGAGGTTGGCGGCGTCCAGGAGCAGCTCGTACGGGTCGCGGGTGGCGTTCAGGCGGGCGAGGTGACGGTGAGTGCGGTCGGCCAGCAGCTGAGCCAGCTCTGAGACGGCCGGGATGTCACATTCGGCGAGTCGCTCGGCGGTCTCGGCAAGGGTGTCGTAGGCGGTGAAGACGTTGACGGGCGTGTAGGGGTCGCCGCTGGCCGCGGCGTCGATCGCCGAGGTGGTGGCGGCCAGCGCCTCGGTGTCCGCGGACTGCAGGGTGCCGGTCGCGACCAGGGAGATGGCGGTGCGGAGTTCGTCGGCGCTCGCGCGGACCAGTTCACGCCCTGCCACGGCTTCGCCGGCATCGCCGTAGTGACCGAGGAGTACGGCGAGGTTCCTGACCCGCTGCAGCGAGGATCCGACCGCGTCCTCCACAGCTGGTGGGGAGGCGGTCCGGTCTTCGGCTTCGGACACGCGGTCCGGCGCCGGGATGGCGGTGTGGTCCTGGGGGGCCGGAGCGGGGGTGGGTGATGCCGGCGCGATGTCGTAGCGGGTGCCGTCGGACCAGGTCAGGGTCAGCCCGTTCGGGCGCTCCGTCAGGGTGGCACCGTCGGCGATCAGCTGCTGGATAGCCACACGCAGGTCGGTGCCGTCGGCTGGCACGCCCCGGACGCCGTCGCCGCCGGTGACCGTGTAGTGGGTGAAGGCTGCCAGGTCCGGCACCATCGATGCTTCTGCCGCGGCGCTGCTCGGTTCGGGGGTGTCCTGCCAGGCCTGGAAGGCCTCTACCTGGGGGTTGTCGATGGTCGCGAGGTAGCGGTCGGCGTGCTCACGCGCGACCTTCATCATGTCCCAGGTGGCGGAGACGCTGCGGCTTGCCCGGGCCTCGCGGTCCCACTGGTCACCGACACGACGGGCGGCGTCGGTCAGGTCACGGATAATCTGCACATCGAGCTGGCTGGGCAGCTGGAGCAGGCGGGCGCGCCGGGCGCTGGCGCTCTCGGTGATGGCAAGCCGGCTGGCCTTCGCGAGGGCCTGCTCCTGCGGGCTGCCGTCGGCGAGATGAGTCCCGTACTGGTCTGCCCAGGTTTGGTAGGTGTCCAGCATGGCCTGCTCCGCGGCCCAGTACTCCGCCCGGTCGGCGTACGGCTGGGCAGCCTCCTGGCCCGGGAGGGGCCTGCGGCGGGGGAAGCGGGGCACCCTGGGGCGGGTTGCGGCGGGCTGGGGTGCCGCGGCGGTGGTGTCCGGGGCAGGTGACGCGGCGAGGTGGTTGCGTGCTGCATAGACCAGCTCGCGAGCAAGATCGTCCGGATTCATATTCTCGCCGTCGGGCATGGTCTGGAGCAGGTCGAGGTAGGCGTTCGCCGCGTCGACGAGTGCCTGGGTCTGAGCCGTGGCGCGGAAGTCGGGTTGCTCTCCGGCGCGCGCGTCGTCCAGGTGTCGCTGGTTCTCGGCGGCCCACTCGTTGCCGACATCGAGGAGCCGGCGGAACGCCGCGTCCTCGGGATCGGCCTGCGCGGGCTGCTCCTGGCGTTCGACGTCGAGGATGCGGTAGCCCTTGGTGCGGTACCACGCGAAGTACGCGTCGCGCAGGTCCCGGGCGCTGTCCCGGGCGGGATCGGGGCCGGCGGGCGGCTGCACCTGCGTCGGGCTCGGGGTGGAGGTCTGGTCGTCGTCGTAGAGTGCCTGGCCGGCCTGGCCGGCGATCTCCGCGTCGATCTGGGCCTGGCTGGCGCGGGCGCGCAGCAGTTTGTCGTGTTTGCCGAACGGCTGGTCCACGAGCTTGGTCGCCCGGTCGACCTCGAGTTTGAGCGCGTCGACGACCGCGAGGTGGATCGCGTGGAGGCCGTCGAGCTTCTCGATGTAATTCTCGAGGCGGGCGATCAGGCCCAGCGGCGGCTTGGACTCGCTGAGGAAGGCGCTGGCGTCGTCGATGACGAAGGTGGCCTGCGCGATGTGGCTGAGGCCTTCGATCGTGAACTGGATGTGGTCGTGGAAGTTGTCGACGCGCGCCTGGATGTCCTGGCCGCCGAGGGTCGCGATGCGTTCGAATCGACTGTTGCGCATCCCCTGGGAGTGACGCTGGATGAGAGCGAGCTGGGTGCGCAGGGCGGTGGCCGCTTCGGTGCGCTTGGTGTGGACGGTGCCGTCGGGTGTCTCCAGGCTGAACGCCGGTCCTGCGGTGTCGGTGCGGGCGGCGGCGGCGCGTGCGACGAGTGCGGCGCGTTTCTCGGCTGCGGCGACCGTGGCGTCGGCGGTGTCGACGACGTTGCGCAGGTGGTTGTTGGTGCGCTTCCAGCTGCTGTAGGCGGATTCGAGTTGGCGCAGTTCCTCGTCCGCGTGCATCTTCTTGAGCAGGAGGGGGTTGCCGGTGGCGATGGCCTTGATCTCGCCGAATTCGAGGTAGTCCTTGCCGAGGTCGCCGTCGAGGGGGGCCTGGTCCTGTTCTTCGAGCTCTCGGCCGGTGCGGATCTGGTCGGTGAACCTCGCCTTCCTCTCCACCGTTTGCCACATAAAGGAGTCGAAGGACCCCTCCTTGACCCAGCGGTAGATGCCGACGGGGATGCCGAGCTTGAAGTGCTGGTTGAACTGGCGGACGATCCGGCCTTCGCGCTGGGTGACGTCGCTGGGCCGCCAGGGGCAGTCGATGTGGTGCAGGGCGATGGCGCGGTCCTGCACGTTGACGCCGACGCCCATCGTCTCGGTGCTGCCGATGAGCACGGAGACCTTGCCGTTGCGGGCGTCCGCGAACAGCTGCTCCTTCTCCTCCGCGGTCTTGGCCTCCTGGACGTAGCGGATGCGCTCGGCGGGGACTCCGCGGCGGATCAGCTCGTCGCGCAGGTAGTCGTAGGCGATGAACTTGCCGAGTTTGCGGTTGTCGTCGGAGGCGGTTCCGCGGTCGGCGAAGACGAGTTGCAGGGCGCCGGGCAGGGGGCTGGGATCGCCCTGGCGGTTGGTGTAGCGGCGGTCCTTGTGCTGTTGGTGGATGGCGGCGATGCGTTCGGCGGCGGCGTCGAGTTTGCCGGGGCCGTCGGGCCGTCGGCCGACCATGCGCAGGTCCATGGCGGCCATCCGGCCGTCGTTGGAGATCTTGAGGAGGTTGTCCTCGGACGGGTCGACGTCGCCTGCGCGGACGTCTTCCGCGCGGGCTGCGATGTCGGCCATGAAGTCGCGGTCGGCGTTGGTGGCCGGAACGACGATCGTCTCGTTGGTGCTGTCGGGCCGGGGGAGGTTGACGTCCCGCTTCGTCTTGACGTCCGCGACCAGCTTCCACAGCTGGTGGAACTGCATGGCGTTCATGAACGCGCCGATGCGTTCCTTGATGCGGGGGGTGCCCTCGGGTGAGACCTCCGGGGCCATGGTCTCGCGCAGGTACTGGGCCTGGAAGGAGGAGAAGGCTTGCAGTTCGGCCTGTTCGAGCAGGTCCGGGCGGAAGAGGTCGATCATGACGAACGCCTGGGACATGGCGTTGGGGAAGGGTGTGCCGGTGGAGCCGAGGCCGACCTTCGGACCGTGGGCCCGGGCCAGGGCCCTCAGCTTGGCCTTGAGGTCGCGGGCCTGGCCGGAGACGGTGAGTGCCAGTTCGCTGTTGTTGGCGCCGACGTCGCCGTTGGCGTAGTCCTGGACCTCGTCGACGGCGATGAAGTCGATGCCGGTCTGCTCGAAGCTGATGCCGGTGGTGGAGGTCTTGGTGAGGACGCGCTGGGCACGCTGGGTGTGGCGCTTGAGGTCGCCCTGGAGCTTCTTGACGGTGTCGCGGACGCCCGCTCCGGGGCGGGTGCCTTCGGTGGCGTGTGCGGCCGCGGTGTCGAGGGCGTCGGCGGTGAGCGGGTCGCCGCCGGGGTTGAGGGCGGGGTCCAGGGCGGCGTCGCTGCCGGTGATGACCTTGTGGATCCGGGCCCGGTACTCGGCGGTCTGGTCGGCGACGTACTGCTGCTGGCCGAGGCCGGACAGGGGGATCCGCTTGAAGAGGCTCTGCGGCAGGATAACCGCGTCCCAGTCGCCGTTGGCGATCTGGGCGATGTAGGTGGCGGCGGTGTCCTTGTCGAAGTCGGCGCTGTCGATCGCCAGGACCCGGGCCTTGGGGTAGGCCTTGAGGAAGTCGTTGCGGAAGCCGTTGACGGTCGGGTTCTTCACCACGATGGCCGGCTTGCGGACCATGCCGAGGCGGCGCATCTCCATGATCGTCATGGCGATGGTGAGGGTCTTGCCGAAGCCGACCTCGTAGTCGAAGAAGGGCCCGCCGGTCTCCACCAGGGCGCGGGCGACGCCGGCGCGCTGGTGCGGCCGGGGCGGCATCGCGTCCGAGATGCCGGGAAACGTCAGGTGGCTGCCGTCGCCCTGGTACTGCACGTGGGAGTTGAACAGCCGGTTGTAGTTGGCCAGGACCTCGCGGCTCCGGTCGGCATCCTGCCACAGCCAGTCCCCGAACAGCCGGTCCAGCTCGTCGGCCTTCGCCACCACCTGCTCGGTCTGGTTGGCCGCCCAGATCTTGCCGTTCCTGATCTCCTCCGGACTGGTCTCCTCCTTGGCCTTGGGAGGGTGGACGACCAGGGAGGAGCGGCGCAGCATCCGCTTGAACAGCTCGACGGCGTCGCGTTTTTCGGTGCCGTATACCTTGGTGGCGGCCCGCGATTCGCGGACACCCTTCGACGCGTCGACGTCCCAGTCGGCGCCGGATTCGCGGGTGACGGTCAGGTACTTGGTCTGCAGGAGCTGCCGGAGGAAGTCCTGGTAGAACTTCGGGTCGATCCAGGTGGCGCCGATGCGGATGTCGTCGATGTCGCCGGGCTGCTGGTCCGGGGGCAGCACCTCCCGCAGGGCGGTGACGTTGGCCTGAAGCGGGTGGTGGGGGCGCAGGTCGTCGGAGACCATGTGCAGGACGGCTTGGGCCGCTTCGAGCTTCTGGCGGACGTTTCCGCTGAGGTAGGTGGGGGCGTGGATCAGGCGCTGGGTGCCGGGCTCGTTGTAGACGAGGTCGCCGAGGGCGTCGCGGGCCTGTTCGAGGGAGTCAGTCGACAGGAGTCGGGCGATCTCGCTGAGGCGGACCTCGCCGAAGGTGTTGAGGCTGATGGCCAGGGCGTCCTGCGGGGTGTCGGCCGTGGTCCGGTCGATCACCGGTTGGGTGACCGCCCGGGTGAAGATCGCGTCCTTGCTGGCGCTCTCGGTGTCGGGGTCATAGATCTCCAGGGCGTACACGCCGGCGGCGTACGGGTCGGTGCGGAACGAGCCGTGGGCGGTGCGGCGATCCCGCCGGGCCTCGCGCTTGTTGATCGGCCCATACAGCGCGGTGTGGGAGTCGTAGTGGTAGTTCAGCTGGGCACGCAGGGTCGTGGCCTGCTCGGTGTCGCCCGTGGACTCGGCGCTGAGGAGCTCCACGTAGGTGTCGCGCAGCCGCAGCAGGGAGCGCAGTTCCTCGGCGGCGCTCTTATACACCTGTCGTTCGGTGATCTCGTGGCCGACGAGTTGCAGGAACGTTCCGTCACCCTGGTCGATCAGGGTGCCCTGGAAGCGCTGGATGTCGTCGCCGAACATCTCCTGCGCACGCTGGATCCGCTGCGCCTGCGCCTCGACCGCGGCGCGCTGGCGGGCGTCCAGGTTCCCGCTCATCGTCAGGCCGCTCTCGCGGGCCCGCGTAGTGATGCTGGCCAGGGCCTCGGTGAGGGCGTCGGTGAGGTTCTCGTCAGGGCGGGGCCGGACGGTCACCTCCTGCGCGGAGAACCTACCGCTGGTCAGGCCGTGGCGGCCCAGGACCATGGCGGGGTGCCTGGCGAAGTAGCTGTTGACGAGCACAGCGTTGTCGGCGTCGACGGGGACCCGGGCGAGGCCGATCCAGTCCGGGGGCAGTTCGGGCGGTGCCTCGCGGCGGCGCAGGATCAGCAGATCGGTGACGGCCTCGGTGCCGGCGGCCTTGCGGTGTGCGCCGGCCGGCAGGCGGACCGCGCCGACCAGGTCAGCGCGGCTGGCGATCTCCAGGCGCGCGGTCTTCCCGGTGCTGTCGAGGGTGTAGCGGCTGGTGAGCACCGCGACCAGCCCGCCGGGGCGCACCAGGTCGAGGGCCTTGACGATGAAGTGGTTGTGGGTGGCCAGGCGCAGCGGGTTGTGGTTCGGGTCGTGGAGGGCGATCTCGTCGAAGGGGACGTTGCCGACCGCCGCGTCGAAGTAGCCGTCCGGGGCCCGGGTGTCGACGAAGGACTCGGAGCGGATCTCGGCATCGGGGTAGAGCGCGGCGGCGATGCCCGCAGTGACCGGGTCGAGTTCGACGCCGGTCATGGCGGCGCCCTCGGGGGCGAAGGCGATGAAGTTGCCGCTGCCGCAGCCCGGCTCGAGAACCTTGCCGTCCTGGAAACCGAGCGCCTGGAGAGCCTTCCAGATCGGCTGGGCGAGGCCGGCGTCCGTGAAGTGCGCGTTGCGAGTGGTGGCCTCGGCCGCGTGCCACTCCTGCTCGGTGAGGAGGCCCCTCAGCTCGGCCCGCGGGCCCGCGTAGTCCATCTGCCGGGGATCGAAGATTGCGGGGACCGCGCCCCAGGAGCTCCAGCGGGCAAGCACCTCTTGTTCAGATGTGGTGGCCGGCCGGTCCTGATCCTGGATGTTGCGCAGCACTCGGATGGCCGCGATGTTTGCGCGGATCCGCGCGAGCGGGCCTGAGGGGGCAAGTTCGAGCTGGCTCTGGGGGCGGAATCGGGGGGCCACGGCCGGAGGTGGTGCCATGGGGCGGCGGGCCGTGACAACTTGGCTTTGCTCGATGAGGTACGGGACGTCGTCTTCGTCGAGGTCCTGGACCAGGAGCTCAGGGCCGTCGCTGGAGCGGACGAGCGCTTCGATCGGTTCGCCGTCCTGCAGGTACTCGGCAGTGTCCGCGAGGTGTTCGACGATGTCACCCACGCGGATGTCATCAAGGCCGATCGGGATGTCGTCAGGGGTGTCACCGGCCGGTGGCACCGAAGCCATCGCTGCTGTGGGGTCGGGGTGGTGGGGGGGCGGGGCCGCCAGCGCGACGGCAGTGAGACGGCGTTCGGCGGCAACGAGAGCGGGCTCGGTACCGCCGTCGTCCGTCATGGCGACGGGCGGTAGCCCGGCGTACTGCTGAGCCTCCGCCAGCTTGTCGAACAGGTTCTCGGCCGAAGCGGTGTGGACCAGTTGACGGGGCGAGGCGATCTCGTGGACGGTGTCGTCCTCGTTGACCCGGACCAGGACGTGCCGTCCCACCTCGTCGCGGCCGGCGCTGGGCGAGTCGGGGTCGACGATGTAGAGCCGGTACTGCCAGGCGCTGTCGGCCAAGCTTGTCTGGGCACGCAGGTGGATCGCACCGCTCGCGGCCTCGTTCTCCAGGTCGCCGAGCTGACCAGGTGTCTGGTACATGCGATCCTCCGCGCTTCGCGTCGAGTGGGTGAGCGGGTGGCGTCGGGGCGGCCGGCTACAGGTCGCGGCCTCGGGCGCGCTGGTCCTCCACCGAGGTGCCGAACAGGCGCAGGAAGGACGGGGTCATGTAGTCGAGGACGTGGCGCAGTTGCTGGTCGTCGAGGTCGCTGAGTTGGAGGTTGCCGTCGAGGAGCGCGTCGGCGGTGGTGCTGACCCATTCCGTGTGCTGCTGGAGGTGTGCCAGCCGGGCGTCGTACGCCTCGTCGCTCTCGAGGCCGTCGTCGGCTTCGAGGCCGGCCTCGGGCTCGGGTTCGAGGCGGACGGTTTCTTCGAGGACTTCGTGCTCGGCGCGGGCCTTGAGCTGCGCGAGGCGGGCCACTCGCTCCTCGTGCGTCTCGTCGGTCGGGGCGGTGTCGGCGATGACGTACTGGTCCCAGAGGTCGCCGACCTGGGCTTCTACCTGCTCTCCGAGGGCCGTGAAGAAGGCGGTGGGGTCGGGCAGGGCGTTGTAGCGCTTTGGCAGCCACTTTCGCCAGTAGGCTCGGGCCTCGGCGCCGTATCGGTTGATCGCCATCGCTGCTCCTTGGTAGTCAGCTGGGTGCTGTCAGCGGGCGTCCGGAGTGGTTGCCGCTAGCTGAGGTGTCGGGTTGCGAGGCTTTCAGATCGGTGCGGTACTGGATCGGCCTGGGGCAGTCGGGTGGTGGCTGCGAGTCGTGGTGGTGCGTTCGGCCCAACGATGCGGGGTTCGACGGGCTCGAGGTGTTCCGCGAATGCTCAGATCCCGGCCTGTGGGAAACACGGGGGCCGTGTTCCCTGGGCTTCCCGTTCACCGGGATGTCTCGCTCGCGGGTTCGATACTGGTACGTCGGCGTTCGTCGGCTTCTGCGCTGCTGTGGTCTGCGGAGTCGAGCAGAACGGTCACGGCTGCTTCCAGAACCGCGATGTAGCTGCGCAGTCGCTGGTTCTCGCGGACGAGTTCGCTTTCACCCATGTCTCCGGGGACGGATGGATCCGGGCGGTGCGCAACATTGGCGGGTGAGTTGGCCCGCCGGGCAGTGCGGGAGGCGGCCAGTTGCTCGAGCAGGCGAAGGTGTTCGGGGGCAAGCTCGGCTGGCTGCGCGTCCGCCTCGGACGGATGCCCCGCGCCGGATGAGGTCGTCACGTTGGCGGGCCGGGTTTCCACATCAGACCGCCGCGCCGGCTCGGTCTACGCCTCCGATGGGCGATGCCGCGCGTGGCGGCTGCGGTGTCGGCGTGGCCGATCGTCGGCCCCTCCACGGGTTCGACAGGGATACGGCAACCATGATCAGGCCCGTCAGGAAGATCACGGACAGTGCCGCAGTCGGTGGCTGGCCCACGTGATGTCTCCCCCGGAGTTGAAGGCTGTCGGTGCACCGGCCAGGGAAAGTCACGGACGTTGGGGGGCGCAGCCTTGGAGTGGTGGACTTCCCAGTGGGCGGGAAGTCGCCCGAGTGATCGGCCGTTCGAGTGGCGTCCAGCGGGAAGCGTCAGCTTCGGGTCCCATGGTGGTGGGCGGACTGCTGGAAGCTGGCGCGGTGACCGCGAGATGCGGGCTCGCTACAGTGATGCCATGGACGACCACGCTTCCACCAACTTCTCTACTCCCGAGCTGATTTCGCCGAGCAGAGCGGCCGCAACTCTGAGGAGCCTGGTCGACGGTCTGGGCGTGGAGCGACCCGTCGTCGTGATCGGCAGCGAGGGCGTGCCGCAGGCGGCTCTCGTCTCCTATGACGCGTACCTCCATCTGGTGGCGGCCGCGGAGGAGGCCGACGCCCGGATGTTGTCAGACCGTGTAGCCGGGTCCCCGGCGCCGGGCGAGGGACTGACGAACTCTGCGCTCGAGGAGTTGGTCTCGGGTCGCGGTGGCATCACACCGAACGCGGCCGACGGTGCAGGGGGGCTTGAGAGCGATGATGGGCGGGGAGCAGTCGGTCGAGGGGCCTGACTTCTACCGGGCGGATCACCACCCTCAGGTGGGGGCTGATGTCCTGGCGCTGCCGACACCCCAGCTCCAGAGGATTGCGCTCATCCGGATCAGTCAGCTAACTCGGGGCGAGCTGATAGGTAAGCCGCTGGGGGCGTTGGAGGGGCACCCGGACCTGTCGGACTGCCGGAAGCTCTATTTCGATGAGACGGATGGTCTGGAGGTAACGGGGCGCGGTCCGGTGCCCAAGTGGAGAATCGTGTACCGGCTTCGCGATGCGATTCCGGGCGCCGACGGTCGCACGTTGCTGCAGGTTGTCGCTGTCGGGGCGCGTAGTGCGAGTTCGGTCTATGAGACGGCGGGCGCGCAGCTGGGCCGGCCGCGGATCATCCACGCTCCGAAGGCGCAGGAGGCGGCGCCCGTCCCCAGGCGGGGCCTGGCCGAGGCGCAGCAGCTGGCTGTGGAGAGGCTGCGCCTGGCACGCGCTCGCCGACGGTAGTAGCACGGGTTCCCGTGCTGCGGTCCGCGCTTCGGCTACCGGGGCGCTCCGGGTGCCGGCGTCAGGTCGAGGTAGAGCGCGGACAGGCTGTTCACTCCCAGGGAGGGCAGCCGGTGTGTGGGCCGGCCGGCGGCGAGGGCCATGTCGGGGAACCGGGCGAAGAGTCTCGGGAGGGCGATCTCTACCTCAGCGAGTGCGAGCGGGGCGCCGGGGCATCGGTGTGCGCCGTGGCCGAAGGCGAGGTGGCGGTTGTCGTCGCGGGTGATGTCGAAGGTGTCCGGGGTGGGCTTGATCCGCTTTGACGGACACTCCTGATCAGGGGCTTCGGCCCCGGAAGGATGATGTCCATCATGGAGAGCATGGGGAAGAAGAAGCCGCGTCCTCGCCGCTCGTTCACGCCGGAGTTCAAGGCCGAGATCGTCGAGCTGTGTCGACGCGGGGACCGTTCGGTCGGTCAGGTTGCCAAGGACTTCGACCTGACCGAGACCGCGGTGCGCGACTGGATCAAGCAGGCCGAGGTCGATGCCGGCGAGCGCGACGGTCTGACCAGCAGCGAGCGCGAGGAACTGGCCCGGCTGCGGCAGGAGAACCGCCGCCTGCGCGAGGACGTCGACATCCTCCGCCGGGCCACGGCTTTCTTCGCGAAGGAGACCCGGTGACGGTGCACCCGTTCATCGAGGCGGAGAAGCAGGGCGGCCGCAACGTCAAGCGGGCGTGCGAGCTGCTAAAGGTCTCCCGTGCCGCCTTCTACGCCCGCCGCACTGCCGAACCCGGCCCCCGCGCGGTGCGCGACGCGGACCTGACGGAGAAGATCGCCGAGGTCCACGAGACGTCGCGGGGCAGCTACGGCGCCCCGCGCATCCATGCCGTGCTCCAGCGCGGCGGCGACCGGTGCGGCCGCCGCAGGGTCGCGCGCCTGATGCGCCAGGCCGGCCTCCAGGGCCGCCACCGCAGACGGCGCCATAGCACCACGATCCCCGACCCGCGTGCCGCCGCCCGTCCGGACCTGGTCCTGCGGGACTTCCAGCCCGACCCGACGGCCATCGACGCCCGCTGGTGCGGCGACATCACCTACATCCCCACCGACGAGGGCTGGCTCTACCTGGCCACCGTCATCGACATCGCCTCCCGCCGCGTCGTCGGCTGGGCCACCGCCGACCACCTGCGGACCGAACTCGTCTCCGACGCGCTGCGGGCCGCCCGCCACCGCCGACGACCCAACGGCCCGGTGATCTTCCACTCGGATCGCGGCTGCCAATACACCAGCCGTGAATTCGCCGATCTGGCAACTAAGTTCGGCGTTCGGCTGTCGGTCGGCCGCACCGGCCAGTGCTGGGACAACGCCCTCGCGGAGTCGTTCTTCGCCACGCTGAAGCGCGAGCTGATCGGCGACCGTCCGTGGCCCAGCCGGGCAGCAGCCCACACCGCGATCTTCGAATGGATCGAGAGCTGGTACAACATACGCAGGCTGCACAGCAGCCTCGGCTACCGCACTCCCGCCGAGTACGAGACCGTCCTCGCGGCCTGACCACCACACCGATGGTGTCCGTCAAAGCGGAGCAAGCTCAGGGCGTGGTGGGCGTGGGGGCAGCGTCCGACGGTGGTGATCGGGATGACGATCAGTGCGCCTTCGGGGATGACGGTTCCGTCGATGTGGAAGTCGGCTGTGGTGAAGCGGGGCATGGTGAGGCGGATGGGTGGGTCCCACCTGAGGGTCTCCGCTATCGCCTGTCTCCAGGTCGCCTGTCCGTCGTGCAGGTGGCGGAGCTGGTCCGGGTGTTCCAGGAGTGCGCGCACGGCGGAGTTCAGGAGGTTCACGGTGGTCTCGTGGCCGCCCAGGATGTTGACGATCAGGGTTGCGGTGACTTCGGCGTCGGTGAGGCGGCCGTCGTCCTTGGCGGTGATGAGGTCGCTGGTCAGGTCGTCGCCGGGGTGGCTTCGCTTGGCTTCGACGAGGTCCTGGAGGGCGCGCGGGAACTGCTGCCAGGTGTTCTGCACCTGTTCGGGGGTGGCGGCGCTGTCGACGACGTTCATGGACAGCTGGTGCAGGTGTTCGCGCATCGCGGGGTCTTCGGGTACGCCGAGGAGTTCGCAGATGACGGTGAGGGGCAGCGGGAGTGAGAAGGCTTGCTTGAGGTCCACGCTGGCGGATGTGTCGATCCGGTCGAGGAGGGTGTCGACGATCGACTCGATCCTCGGGCGCAGGCTCCTGACGCGGGCGGGTGTGAACGCTCGCTGTACGGGGACCCGCAGGCGGGTGTGGTGTGCCCCGTCGGCGGTGAGGAGGCTGGGTGCTTCGAAGAACGCTGTCAGGGGCCAGGAGTCGGGGATGCGGCCTTCTCTTCGGTCTCTCCAGTGTCTTGCGTTCTTGCTGATGCGCGGGTCGGCCATGACCGTCTGTGCGGCGGCGTGGGTGGTTATCGCCCACGCCTGAACGCCGCCAGGAAGTTCAACCAGGACGACCGTCCCGGCGTCGCGGAGTTGTCGGGGTTCGGGTCCGTCGGGGTCGGGGGTGGTGGCGATGTGGAGGGGGGATGGTGTGGGCACCGGGGCGCTCCGATGTGGTCGGGTTCGACGGGGGTGAAGGTCACGGGGAGGCTCGCGGGTCCGCGGACGACCAGGGGAGGTCCCCAGACGAGGTCGTCGCGCGGGATGGCGAGCTGCAGATCCGGGATGTGGACGAGCAGGCGGGAGAGTGCGATCGAGACGATCTCGGAGGCGAGGTCCTGAGCCGGGCATTCGTGGTTGCCGGTGCCCCAGGCGAGGTGTGCGCGGTGGCCGACGGCGGCTGCGGGGTCGGAGGGTCTGGTGGCGGGGTCGCTGCCCGAGGCGGCGAAACTGATGATTACGAGCTGCCCGCGGCTGATCCGGCAGCCGCCGAGCTCCATGTCCTGCAGGGGCCAGCGGTTGAACATGTTCTGCAGTGGGGGGTTGTCCCAGATGACGCGGGCGACGACATCGTCCACGGTCACCTGGCCGTTGATCACTTGGTCGAGGAGTCCGTCGTCGTCGGTGAGGATCTTGAGTACGGCGTTGGAGATCCATGCGGCGGTGCTGCCGAGGCCGACGCTCAGCAGGAACCAGGCCTGGTCGGCGACTTCGTGGATGTCGACGGCGTCGGTGGGGCCGGCCTGGAGCATCGAGGAGATGAGGTCGTTTCCCGGGTGCCGGTACTTCTCCTCGACCAGCTGCCGCATGATGGCGTCGATCCGCTGGGCGGCCTGGTCGGCCTGGGGGCCGGAGCGGATGAGTTCGTGCACGGATGCGTCGACCTCGTCGGAGAACCGGGAGTCGATGCCGAGCAGGTTCATCATGACCCGCAGCGGCAGCTTCTGTGCGTAGTCGTGCTCGAGGTCCGCCTGGCCAAGGCCGGCGAAGTGGGCGATGAGGGAGTCCGCGAGGTGCGCGATGTCGCGGCGGGTCTGGTGGTCCGGGTTGCTGAGTGCGGCAACGATGGGGGCGCGCAGCCGTGCGTGGCGCGGGCCGTCCGCGTGCTGCACGTGGCGGCGGGCGTCCAGGTGGCGGAGCAGCGGGTGGTTGGCCTGGACGAGTTCCCGGTCGCACCAGGCCCGCGGATCGCTGGTCCACTGCCCTTCCCTGTCCTGCAGGATGTCACGTTGAAGGGTGACGTCCAGGACCAGCCAGCCCCAGAAGGAGCCTGCGGGGTCCAGTTTGACCCGGACCACCGGACCGGCCTGGCGCAGGTACTGGTAGTACTCGAGGGGCCGCTGCTCGAAGGCCGCCCCGAACATGGGGTGCACCGGGCAGCCGTCGATCCCCGTGCTGGGCCGGCCTGCGTGGTGGGCGACGCGGCGGTCGCGGGGGCCTTCGGGGGTGGGAGTGGTCATCGGAGCCTTAACAGTGAGCGGGACAGCCACCGCCGGTCCGGGGTCGGACCGGGTGGTGTTGGGCCGGGGCTTGGGCAGGTGATGCGAGGTCCGCCCCTCCCGCCGCGGGTGCACGATACCCAGACGCTGTCCGGCGGCCGCGGGTTCCTACCGTTCACGGACCGGGACTGGTGTGCAAGGGTGGTTTGGCGTTCTTGCCGACAGGCGGCAACAATGACGCCTCGGGTGGGAGTCTGTGGGGGTTGTTGCTCGTGGTGGAAAAACCTCGGCGAACGGGCCGACGTCTGTCGGAGCTCGCGCCTGACCTGCACCCGGCGATGAGGGAGTGGGTTGTCGAGCTCCGCCGGTTCTACGTGGGCCTGGACATGACACTCAGTCAGCTCGAAGAGACCCTGGGTGTGGACGTGACGACGCTGTCGCGAATTCTGAACGGCAAGCGTCTGCCCGAGGTCGAGTTCCTGTCACGCCTCAGCGAGGCCGTCCGCGGTGTGACCGGGGCACCGGTCACACCGGAGGTGGCCCAGATGCTGCGGCGCCTGTACTTCAACGCGTGCCAGGTGCACGATCCGCACCGCTACGAGGTCTATCAGCTCAAGGAGCTCTTGAAGGCGGCCGAGGAGCGGATCAGCGAGGCCGAGCTAACGGTCATGGAGCTTCGCGCGCAGCTGAGGGCCGAGCAAGACCTGCGGGCGCAGCTGGAGTCGGGCCTGAACCAGCTCGCGAGCCGTGCGGTCGGCCGTGACGGCGGCCTGGAGCGTGAGATCGAACGGGCGACCCAGGAGCGTGACAGGGTCGACCGGGAGTACCTGCAGAAGGTCCGGTCGCTGGCAGCGATGATGCACGACGTCGCCGCGTTGGAGGAGGATCGCGAGGCAGCTGCGGAGCGCCTGCGGCAGGCGGAGGTACGGCTGGAGGAGGAGTTGGAGCGCCGGTGGCTCGAGGCCTCGGACGAGGGGGCCGGCGGCGCCCGGCGCTGGCCGTTCCGCCGGCCGGCACGGCTCGGTGGTCATCCTGCCGTCAGTGTCGCTTCTGCGGCTGAGGCGGACATGCAGCAGCTCCACGCAGCGTTCGCCAACCTGTCGTACCGGACCAATGCACTCGTCGCCCAGCAGCTGGCCACCCTCATCGAGATGGGAAAGCCCGTTCCCGAGGGCGGTTTGTCCGGCCCGGACTCGAGGGCCGATGTGTACCGGCTGGAGAGCCTGGCGACGAGGATCCGCCGCAGCAGCGAGAACGTTCTCCTGCTTGCCGGTGAGGACCAGGGGCGGCTGTGGCCCAAGCCGGCGCCCCTGGACGAGGTCCTGCGCGCCGCGGCGGCCGAGGTGGAGCAGCAGGACAGGGTCGACATCGGGGCCGTCCCCGACGTCAGGGTGACAGGGCGGGTGGTGAACGGGTTGATCCGGCTGGTCGCGGAGCTGCTGTGCAACGCGACCGCGTTCAGTGTTCCCACGACCCGGGTCACTGTCGCCGGCCGGCGCATGGCCGATGCAGGCGTGCGCCTGGAGATCCATGACGAGGGCATCGGCCTGTCGGCCGATGCCCTCGTCGCGATCAACGGCAGACTGGCGGACCCTCCTCCGCCCAGCCAGTCGGCGGGCCACCGGCGTCTTGGACTGGCCGTGGTCGGCCGGCTCGCGGCGGTCCACGAGATCAGGGTCCGATTGGAGCCCAATGCGATGGGTGGCACCTCCGCGCTCGTCGTGCTGGACCACCGGGCCTTCGCGAAGGACACCGCCCGGGCCCTCGGGCCGGGCGGCTCGTGATGGCCGAGAGCGGCCGGGCGGCGCCAGGCCGCGGCAGGCCGGGTGTCTCCCGAGGGTCTGTGTGGTGCTGCCCGTGGAGTGGCTTGACAGTGCATCACCTCCGGGTCACCCCTCGACAAGTACGACTATGCTCCATTGCGGCTTCGTCCCGTTCAGCGCAGTCGGTGGAGCGGGGTGGCAGTAATCGCCGTCCGCGGCGCGGCTTTCCCGATCACCGTGACACGGAGGGTTCGTGACCAGTACACCAGAGCAGGGGCCGTCGGCCTGTCCCGTCCGGCATGCCGGGGTCTCCGCCCGGCTGTTCGGGCCGGATGCCGAACAGGACTCGAAGGGTCTGTACGAGCGGCTTCGGGGTGGACACGGGGCTGTTGCGCCCGTCCTGGTACCGGGTGACCTCCCCGCCTGGCTCGTCCTGGGCTACCGGGAGATCAAGACCGTTCTCGCCTCGCCGGACCGGTTCACCTCCGATCCGCGGCAGTGGCGGGCCGTGCTGGACGGCCAGGTCGGGCCGGACCACCCGCTGGCGCCCCTGGCGCACTACCAGCCGATGTGCAACTTCGCGGACGGGACCGAGCACCAGCGGCTGCGTTCCGCGGTGCGCAGCGCCCTGGACAGCTGGGACAGCCGTGAGGTGGGCCGTCACGTCGTGGCTGCGGCCAACCGCCTCATCGACCGTTTCGCTCCGGCCGGTCGCGCTGATCTGGTCAACGAGTTCGCGGAGCAGCTTCCGATGCTCGTCATGACCCAGCTGATGGGGATGCCCGAGCAGGACGGTCCCCGGCTGGTCGAGGCGTGCCGGGACCTGATGAAGGGCACGGAGACCGCCGTCACGAGCAACGAGTACGTGCTGGATGCGCTCAGGGGCCTGGTGGCGCGCAAGAAGCGACGGCTCGGAGACGACCTGGCGTCGTGGCTGCTGACCCATGAGTCCCGGCTCAGCGACCACGAGGTCGTGGAGCACCTTCGGCTCATCATCGTCGGGGCGAACGAGACGACGAGCAATTTGATCGCCGACATGCTAGAGGTCGTCCTCACCGATCCCGGGGCACGTGCGCAGCTTCGCGGCGGCCAGATGGCGTTGATCGACGCTCTTGACCGTGTGCTGTGGGACTCGCCTCCCTTGTCGGTGCTCCCTGCGCGTTATGCGGTGGAGGATACGTCGCTCGGTGGGCAGGCCGTACGCCGGGGCGACATGGTGCTGCTCGGGCTGGCCGCCGGCAATGCCGACCCTGCGATCAGGCCGGACGCCGCGAAGTCGATGGCGGGTAACCGTGCGCACCTCGCGTTCGGTGCCGGTCCGCATGCGTGTCCTGGGCTGGACATCGGCCGGTCGATCGCCGATACGGGCATCGATGAGCTGCTGCGGCGGCTCCCGGACCTGTGGCTGGCGGACGAGGAGGCCGAGCGGCCGCGGACGCCGACCTGGACGTCCAGTCATCTGGTGGGCCTCGAGGTCACGTTCGCGCCGTCCCCGCCGGCGGGCGACCGCGTGTCCGGGGGCGCCGCGCTCGAGGGGCCCGGGCCGGAAGCGCCCGCCCTGGAGCGAGCTCCCGCGCGTGCGCTGCCGCAACGCGGGTCCGGGTGGTCCGAGCTGGTGCGCCGGATGCGCAGGCAGTAGAGCAGGCAGCAACGCCAGGCCGTGCGGTCAGGGCTCGGTGACTCCCCGCCGAACCTTGACGCTGTCTGGTCAAGCCGCGATATTTGCACCTGCATGATGATCAGTCACCGGTTGCCGACACCCAGGTACCGCACGACGCCGGGCTCCCCGCGGGGGTCGCCACGAGAAGGGACCGACCGTGAGAGCCGGGTTGCGATCGATACCACGGGCCCCCGGCTGGCTTCCCGGGATCGGCCACATGGTCCCCCTGTCCCGCGGTCCCCTGGCTTTCCTGCGGACCCTGAAGGACACCGGCGACCTCACCAGGGTCCACATCGGCACGATGCCGGTCGTGTTCGTCAACAGCCTCGAGCTCGCGTACGAGGTGATGGTGACCCAGGCAGGGCGCTTCCACAAGGGGCGGTTCTTCGACCGGCTCCGCAGCCTGGTGGGTGATGGCCTGGCCACCTCCGACGGCGCGACCCACCGCCAGCACCGCCGGCTCATGCAGCCGATGTTCCACCAGAGGCGCATCGCGGGCTACGCCGAGCTGATGAGCGCACGGGCCCGCGAGCTGGCCGACTCCTGGGTGCCGGGCCAGACGCTGGACGTGGGGAAGGTGATGGCGGAGTGGGTCGTCACCACCCTGGCGGCCACGATGTTCTCCACCGACATCGGAAAGCCGGCGGCGGAGGTCGTCCAGCGCAACGTTCCGATCATCATCGAGAACCTGCTGACCCGGACCGTGTCCCCCAAGATCCTCGATGGCATGCCCATCCCGGCGAACCGCCGCTTCGATGCCGCCTCCAGGGAACTGCACCAGGTCATCGACGAGGTCGTCGCGGCCGTCCGCCAGGTTGGCAGCGACGATCAGCCGGACCTCCTGTCGACCCTCATCGCCGCCAGGGACGCGGACAGCGGCGAGAGGCTGTCCGACGTGGAGGTCCGTGAGGAGCTCGGCACGATCCTGTTCGCCGGCACGGAGACGACGGCCACCACCCTCGCGTGGGCGTTCCACGAGATCGCCCGTCACCCCGATGTCGAGAGTCAACTCCTCGCCGAGATCGACGCCGTGGTGGGCACGAGGCCGGTGACCTTCGCCGACATGGCCCGGCTCCCGTACCTGCGCCGTGTGATCGACGAGGTCGCCAGGCTGCACAGCGTCACACTGCTGATGCGCCGGGCCATCGAGCCGGTGGAGATCGGCGGGGTCCTGCTGCCCGTCGGCACCGAGGTCGCCTTCAGCCTGTACGCCCTCCACCAGGATGCCCGGGTGTACCCCGAGCCCCAGCGCTTCGATCCGGACCGCTGGCTGCCCGGCCGCGGCCCGGAAGTGCGGCAGGCCTTCCTCCCGTTCGGAGCGGGAAACCGCAAGTGCATCGGCGACGCCTTCAGCTGGACCGAGATCACCATCGCGCTCGCCACCGTGCTGTCCCGGTGGCAGCTTCGGCCGGCGACCGAAACCGCGCCCAGGGAGGTCGCCGCGGCGGTACCACGGGCGAACCGCCTGGCGATGACCGTGGTACCCCGCCGGCCGTCGAACACCCGCGGCTGAGACGGCCTGTCGGTCTGCTGGCCGCGCCCTGATGCGACCGGCCCACACGGCTTCCACCCGCCGCGGCTCCGGAAGGGGTGTTGCGCGCGGTCGGCAGCCGACGGCCGGCCGGGCAGCACCGATCGGGCGCGCACGGGGCGAGCATCCGCGTACCGGCGGGAAGCCGTTCCACCCCTCCGGCGCGCGAACACCCATGGTCAGAGCCGGAGCGGCCGCGGTGTCCACAGCGCGAACGGCAGCGGCAGCACAGGTTCCGGGACAGCGGTCGGCTTGTTGCGCGGGCGGAAAGAACCCCGCAGTAGTTACCGCGAGTCTGCAACAACTCGAGAAGCTCTTGTCACCAACCGTCCCCTGCATAACGCTGGGACGGCGCCAGCGTGGGACCGACGGTCGTCCGCGCACCACCGCCCGACGGATTCGGCCCCCGACGAATGCCGGTGACGGTGGGCGAGCCAGGGACACGAGATCGGATGGGCACTCGGAGACAAGGCCGAGAAGGGGGATGGCATGAGGCTCAGTTTCGGGCCAGCGCCGGCCACGGCGGTGGGAGGTAGCGGTGAACCGCTGCCGGTTCGACTCCCCGCAGCGGAGGTCCGGCCGTGCGGCGGCGGCCGGGGTGGCTGCGGCGGCCGGATCTGCGGCGGTCCCCTTGCCGGATGTCGCGGCCTCTGATCGACGGCCGCGGTCGCGCCCCCTGCCGGCTACGCCGGCACTCGCTCACCTGCGCAGGCCGCCCGCTTGCAGGCTCCGAGGTGCGGTTCGCCGCCGGGTGAGGCGTTCCGGTGCCCCGGATCCGGTGTCGCGCCGCCGCCCAGCCGCGGCGGAAGCAGCCAGGACCGCATCCACCCCTCAACAACTTTGACTGTTCATCGACATCCAGCTCGGGAGGTCCAGATGACCGCGCAGCCGCCCCTTCGGGCACACCCTCCGGAGGACGCCGGCACTGACCACAGCAGCTCCGCGGCCCGCGCCTACCAGGTTCTGAGGGCGTTGCTCGAGCTGGGGCCCGGCGCCCATCCGCTCTCCGATGTGATCACCAGCAGCGGACTGCCCCGCTCGTCCGTGCACCGCATCCTCCAGTCAGGGGTGCACACGGGCACGTACACGCAGCCGAAGTACGGCCACTACGCGGTGGCTCCCACACCTCAGCAGGCGGCCAGCTCCGACTTCCTGACGGCGCTGCCCGCCAGGTCCCCGGCGATCTCGGAGGAGCTCGGACACCTGCAGCGGCGTACCGGCCAGGTGGCGGCGATCCACAGCCAGCTCCTCATCGGTGTCCCCACCCGGGTCTGTGTCGAGGTGGCGCACGGACGTCGCAGCGATTTCGCCGCGGCGCTGTCCGCCGAGGCCGGTGCTGCCTTCCGGCAGGCACCCCTGCATGTCGACGCCGCAGGCCTGGTGATCCTCGCGAACCTGGACGACGGGGCGGCTTCCGCCCCGATCCTGCGGCGCATCCGGATCCAGGGGCACGCGGTGACGAGAGCGCCGCTGGCCGGCTGGTCGATGCTCTCGGTTCCTCTGCGGCGGGGGAACATCCTCGTCGGATCGATCAGCCTCCTGGCTCCCGAGGCCCATCTCGCCCGGCGGACCGAGCGGATCACGGATGTAACGATGGATGCGGCCGCGGCGATGGCCCGCCACCTGGAGCACGTCCGCGCCATCCGGCACGTCCTTCCGCCCCTTGTCCAGGCGTGCTGAGCCGCCGTAGGCGCGGTGCGCGCCTCGGCGCGGCGGGGAGCCGAGGGCGGCCGGACCAGGCCGAGCAACGGGGGCAAGGTGGTTCCGCGACCATCGGGGGCCGAAGACGCACGGCGGGACGGATAGGCAGCCGCTCTTGATCCGGTGTTCGACGCACCGAGCTCGGCGGCGCCGACCCTCATCGCCGGACCCTGCCGAGTACCAGCTCGGCTGGCCCGGTCGAGGTTCGGGGACCCGCCGCCTGCAAGCGGGTCAGGTCCCGGGGGAACACCGCCCGGATCGGGCGGATCGTTCCCTGAAATTTCACCCCTGACGCCGGAGAGAGCTCAGGGATTCACGCTGTCCCCATACCAGTAGAGACCAAATCATCATGCCTGAATCGGCCCGGCTTTGCCACGCCCAAGCGACACCACTCATCACCAGTCGACTCAGTGAGTTGCCATCACCTCCCGGCGTCCGAAGCGCCGGTGGGCCTCCGGTTTCACGCCGGCCGCCCACCGGATCCGGGCAACGGCCCGCGCCTGTTCCTGCCGGTCCCGCCCTGGCCGTTCGGCGTACCCCGGCGCTGCGGAGCCGACCGTCCGCCCCAGGGGCGCTCCTTGCGCAGCGGGGTGAGCGATGAGTGCCTTCCCGGTGGCGGCGGCCTCGGAGCCCGCTTCGGACGACGGTCGGTGCGCCCTGGCGGCGGCCTCACCCGACGCAGTGCGACGTAGCGCCGTGACCCGGTTCGACGCCTCCTGGGTGGGGCGCCTCACCGGCAACGAGATGCGCGTGCTCAGCAAGATCTCCGACTACATCTACACCTCGGGCAGGTGCTTCGCTGCGGACGGGACGATCGCCGCTCACCTTGGTCTGAGCCGAGGCGGTGTGAACAGAATCCTGGCCGGCCTGGAGGACCGGGAACTCAACGGCGAGGGCATGGTCCGCTCCGTCTTCCACCCGCGGACCGGGACCATGGAGCGCTGGGTCAAGCACCCCGCCCCGGACGCGCTGGCGGTGTGCGTGTCCGGGTACTCCCGTGACCAGCTGCCCGGAACCAGGTTCGCCGTCTACTGCTACCTGTCCCTGCGGCAGATGCTGCCCGATCCGACACCGATCAGGAGGATCGCGGCGGACTGCAGCCTCTCCGAGGCGACGGCACGGGATGCGGTGGCAGACCTCGTTGCCTCGGGCTGGCTCACCCGGTACGGCGCGGCCGGCTGCGCCTTCCGGTACACGGTCCATCCAGCCCCGGTGGCCGGCATTGCCGCCTATCTCGCCGACCCGACCCCCACAAGTTCCGTGACAGGTCCCCCTCATGAATCCGTGACATCGGCCCCTCCCGGATCGGTGATACAAACAGGCCCTCTTGATCAAGCTCTTGTGATCAGGCAGGAGGTGGTGGTGGGTGGCTGTTCCCGCGTAGCGGCCACCTCCGTACCGCGCGACGCGGGCACCCGCGAGCCTGACCGGGCGCCAGCCGCCCGACCCGGCCGTGGCCGCGGCTCCGCCGGGCGCACCGATGTGAACCCTGGCCGGCGGCCATGGCCGGCTGGTGGCAGGCTCCCGCAGGACGTCCAGCAGGCCCTGCACCCGGTCGCTGCCCTGTGGAGCCGCGTGCGGCCCGGAGCCCGGGCGGTTGTCGTAGCGGCGGCCCGCAGCGAACTGAACCGGATCTCCGTGTGGTCCGGCACCGAGCACGCCTCAGAGGTACTTCGCGAGCGCCTGGGCCAGCGGCTGGAGAACCAGGAGCGCAGCGCTCGCGTGACGGATCCGGTCGGCTGGCTGCTGCGCCGAGGTCTGCCGCAGCGCGTGGAGTGCCCGCGCCCGTCCTGCGACGGGGGAATTCGGCTGGACACCGGGGGTGACTGCGAGACCTGCCGGATGCGCGTCGCGGACCGCCGGTCCGTCCGCCGCATCCTGGCGGCCGAGATCGCCGCCGAACGCCCCGATGCCGACCGTGATGAACGCCGGGACCTGTTCGAACGCCGCCTGCAAGATTGGACGGGCCAGCGGGCCCGCTGGCGCGCGGCCGCCCTGCAGCTGCGCCACAACGACGACCTACGGCGAGCAGAGGTCCTGGCCGAGCGCCGGGCGCGGGAGCGGGTCGCCGCGGCGGCCCGGCAGGCTGTGGCCTGCGAGGGCTGCGGCGCTGCCAACTCTTGCGGTCTGTGCCCGGTGTGCTCGGGCAGGCGGGTGGCCAAGGAGGCCATCGTCGCGTGCGTCGACCACGCGATCGCGGGGAACGCCGACCTCGACAACCCGGCCGAGATCGTCGAGTGGGCCCGCCGCACCCGCGCCGAGCTCCGCGACCGGATGCTCAGCGCCCGCGCCCCGGGCGCCCACTACCTGATCGCCACCGCTTCCGACCAACTGGTCGCCCAGCACGCGGCCGACGAGTTCCGCGTCGCCGCGCTGCGGATCCTCGGCCGGCACCCGGCAGCCGACCGCGAGGCCGACCAGGCACGTGAGGCCTGCCTACGAGCCGCGCACCACTACCCCGACCGGCGGGCCGCCGTCACCGCCGCCGACAACGCCGGTGCGTGTGCGCGCCGGCGTGCCGCCGAGTACCTTCTGGCCGAGCGACTGCAGCGGGTCGAGGTGTACCGCAGGGGTGGCCCCACGGCGGCGGTACAGCCTGCCCCGACCGTCACCGGACAGTCGTGACGTCCGCCCGGCAGGATCCGCACCCGTACGGCACCCCGAGCCGGAGCCGCCTCCGGTACGGAAGACAGAGGCCGGCGCGGGCGTCGGGACCGGGCACCCGCTCACCAACCAGCCGGGCCGGATCCGCGGTCGGCTCACCGGTCCACCGACCACAGGAACAGGGCCCCGTCGGCGCCGTCCCGCCGCAGGCTCCTCACAGCACCGCACCCCCGATGGGAAGCTCGGCAACGGGTACCCGCCCGGCCTCCGGGACACCGATGTCACGGGCCCACCTGAGCGCTGTGGCCATCTCCGCCCGCGCGCTTGCGCCGCCGAGCAGCTCGACCGCCTGGGCTGGCGAGGCGAGGAGACGCCGCGGTGTCCCCCCGGACCTCGCCCGGATGAGAGGTCCCACGAAGGTCACCGTCGTGGCAACGCGGGAAGAGGCCTCGCCGCCCACCGATGCGATGACCTGTCAGGTGCCGGTCGCGTGGGCTGATCATGGTCTGGATGCTGTCCGCCGTGAGTCGGCCGAGCTCCCGGGCAGGGTCCTCCTCTGCGTCCGGGGCCAGCGGCCCGCCGGGCAGGACCGTGCATCCCGAGAGGGGGTCGTGTACGAGAACCACCCGGCCGTCGGGCACGAAGCACCAGCCCCGCACCTCGCCGACGCGCACGTTGGTCCGGCCGTCCCGCCACATCGATTCGGGGCACTCCCCCGCCCTCCTGCCAAGGACGTGGAGTGCGTCGAGGACACGCGGTGCACGCGGCCGCCCGTCCTCGAGGTCGGCGGCGAGACCGTCCACCCGGGCGCGGAGTGCAGCCAGGATCCGTCCGGCCTGCTCCGGGGCCTCGCGGGCGAGGGCCTCCGCGGCCACCAGCCGGACATCCCGGGCGCCGCACCTTCCCCAACCGGTGCTGGCGCCGAGGGCAGCCACCTGATGGGGCGTCAGTGCCGCGTGGTCGAAGACGAAAGTGATGCTGGCCGCCACCCCAGCGGAGGTACCCGCGCCCCCGTCCAGCACGAGCAGTGCACCCGCTGTCAGGTGGGCAAGGCCGGTCGCGATCAGCGCGGCGCGGCGCGCGGCCTGGGCCGGCGGCTCCGCGCCCGCCAGCGCGGTACCTGGCAGACCGAGCTGCGCCCCGCCCTCGGGACAGTTCGTGAGCAGTACCCGGCCCGTGTCGTCGGTGAGTAGCAGTTGGGCGGTGGCCGTGACAATGCCAGTGTTCATGCGTGCGGTCCTTCGCCGGTTGTGGGTTGGCAGGGTGGATGGGTCCTCGCGTTCGCAGTGGCAGGGCGGCTAGCGTCGGCCGTTTGAGCTGACGAGGGCCGGCCGAGGGCGGGGTTCATGACAGTCCGGATCGGCTCCTTGAGTGCAAGGGGCGCCAGGCCCCGGCCGAAGCCCGGGTCCAGCACGGCCGCGCCGGCCTCCGCGCCCTCGGCTGGCTCTGAATGCCCTGCGGCTTGAGTGACCATGAGGGGCATGAACTCAGCGAAGAGTTTCACGCAGGGCCTCCTCCAAGACAGGAAGCCGGTCCAGCAGCATCAGAGCTGCCTCGTGCCGTGCCCGCGCGTAGGACTCGAGGGCTGCGCCAACGATGTGCGGTCGTTCCACTGGTGCCGACAATGGAAAGGTCGCGCAGAGCATGGCTGCACAGCCGACACGAAGCGAGGACAAGAGGTCGTCCGCGGGCGCCTTGGGGTTGGCGTCTCGATAGGCGAGGGCGAGATCGGTGTATCCCTTGAGCCAGCTCTCCACACCGTTGGACAAGACGCTCTTGGGGTCGCAGCCAAGGCGCACGATCTCCCAGGCGAGGTACCCAGGTGTGGGTGGTCCGAAGTCCACGATCGCGGCGACATCGTCGTTCTTCAACAAGACGTTGGGACCGGCCAGGTCGCCGTGCATGACCTGGACCGTCAGCTGTGGAAGTGAAACGAGGATGCGCTCGACGTCCCCCAAGACGGCTTGTCGCTCACGCGCCGCCTGCAGTGCCCACTTCTCGAACTCTCCGAGCCTGGGGCTGTTCTGGAACGCGAGAATCAAGCGCTCGAAGCGGTCACGTGCGGCGGCCACGTCGCACACCGCGGCACCAGGTTCCAGGCTGGGTGCGGCGGCGGGGTGAGTGGCGAGTCGTCTGTGGAGACGGCCCATCGCTGCGCCGACCGCTGTCCACCGCGCGCCAGTCAGGTTGCCCTCGGCAGTCTCGGTGTGCGGCACGTACGACCACAGCGACATCGGCAGGCGGCCGTGGGTCGCGAGGAGTTCGTGCTCGCGCGTGCGGATTGCCCGCGCCGTCGCGACACCTCCGCTGGCGGCGTACTCGGAGAGTTCGACCGACGCCCGTTCCAGATCCAAGCTCTCGCGGGCGCGATAGACCTTGACGAAGTGCCGACGGCCCATCTGGTCCACGATGGCGTAGTTGTCCGTCGCAGTGCCCTCCGGGATTCGCGTTACTTCTGCCGGGTCCAGTCCGTACGCGAGCACCAGCGTGTCGGCGACCGCCGCGATCTGCTCCCCCTCCGCGGTGCGGCCGGGTGTGGAAGGCACGGCGACCGGCTTGGTGGCGGGCTTGTGAGATGCGGTGGACATGGTCTCCTCGTCGAAGCGCACAGCGATAGCGGTCGGATGATGAGCGGGCGGCAGGTGGCCGGGGCGATCAGGACGCGGCACGGGGGTGCCGGTGAGGTGTTCGGCCCGGTGGGCGATTTGCGGGGTGAGCGTAGGGCGGACACCTCGGCTGCAGGCCTGCAGCAGCTGGCCGAGCGCGACCAGTTCCCCGGCCCGGCCGGCCGCCAGGTGCTCAGCGAGCTGCGTCCGGCCGCGCCGGGTGCAGCGGGGCCGCAAGATCGCCGATGGCCAACGCTCCGTCAATGCGGTCATGTGATCGGCCTCCCTCGTTCGGGTTGTGGCAGTACCCGAGCCCGAGCCCGACCCGGCACCGCCACCAGCTGCCGACAGGAAAGCGGCCGTCCAAGCCGACACCGCGGCGCCCTGCCGCGTGAGCCGGCTGAACGAGACGGTGAACGCGGTAACCGGCACCGGCTTTTCGTGGCGAGGGTGACCGGTTTGGCATCGCACAGGCGGAACGTAGGGCCGCCCGGCGGGCGCTGCGGCACCAGGTAGCGATGCTCGTCGCATAGAGTGCGGGCGCGCGGGTGTCCTCGTCGTTTACCGGAAGGTGATCTTGGATACCTTCGTGCTCGTCTCCGCAGGCATCCCTCGGGCCGCACCACCAGGAGGAACCAGTGTCATACCCGCAAGTGATCACCCCCGCGGACAAGCTCGCCGAGGCGAAGAAGCAGTTGGGTTTCCCTCGTATCGTTGCGATCTGTGGCTCCACTCGTTTCATGGCTGAGATGGCCGAAGCAGATGTGCGTGAGACAGAAGCCGGAAGGATTGTCGTCAAGCCGGGGTGCGACCTGAAGTCGCCGCACGCACTGTGGTCCGATCCTGTCGAGGCTCAGGCGCTGAAGGTTCGACTCGACGAGTTGCACCGGTCGAAGATCCTGCTTGCTGACGAGGTGCTCGTGGTCGGCGACTACATCGGCGACAGCACCCGGGCGGAGATCGCTTACGCCCGGTCGCTGGGTAGGCCCGTGCGGTTCACGCACCCCGAAGTCGATCCCGACGCCTGAGGACCCGTCCCCGCGCCCTCCACGGGCACCCCATAGGCATTGATCATCCAGCGGGTGGGGAGGTGGGAGCGAGCTCATGCAGTGGTGGAGCGCATCGCGGCCGTGATGGCGGCAGCGAGGGGCCGCTGCTGGTCCGTCACGTAGAAGTGGTCGCCCTCGTACAACTCGAGTCCGCGGAAGTGTGTGGTGAACGGTTGCCAGGCGAGCAGGCGTTCCTCGCCGGTCAGCCTGTCGCGTCGGCCCCCGAACACCGAGAGCGGAACGGGCAGGGGCTCGGGGACGAGGGGAGGCGCCCAGGTGTCCAGGAGCTTGAAGTCGCTGCGGAACGCCGGGGCGAACGTGTGCCAGAGGGCTTCGTCGTCGAGGAGCTGCGGCGTGCTGCCGCCGACGTCTCGCAGCCAGTCGCGCAGCTCGTCGTCGGACATCAGGTGAGGGCGGGCGTCGGCCTCGGCTGCGCCTCGCGGGGCGCCGTAGGCGGACACGCCCAGCCAGGTGGGGAGCGGCTCCCCCCGATGGTGGAGCCGGAGGGTGAGCTGGTGCGCGATGAGGGCGCCCAGGCTGTGGCCGAAGAACCCGAAGGGCCGGTCGAGCAGGGGAGCGAGAGCGGTGTGGAAGTAGTCGACCAGCCGGTCGCAGTCGTCGATCAGCGGAAGTGTCTGCAGGTGGCCTCGGCCGGGGGCTTCCAGGAGGCAGAGTTCCCAGTCCTTCGGGAAGTGCGCCGCCCAGCCCCGGTAGAGCAGGTGTGAGCCGCCAGCGTGGTGGAACAGGAACAGGCGCATCGCCGGGTCGCTCAGTGGCCTCGGGCGGATGACCGGGCCGGCCGGCGTCTGGCCGACGCGCTTGGAGACGACGAGGGCGTGCAGCTCCGCCAGGGTGGCGGCACCGCTGATGACCACGGTGTTCTCCGGGACGCCGAACGCGTTCTCCACGCGGGTGGAGATCTCGAGCATCAGCAGCGAGTCGATGTCGAGTTCGTCGGCGAAGTGCGCGTCGTCGGCGACCTCCCCGGGTTCGATCTCCAGTACGCCGGCTATCAGGGCGCGGAGACTTTCGATGGTCACGGTCGCACTGGTCATGGCTGTTCCCCCGGCTCCTGTGTGGATGGACGAGTGGGTCGGTCAAGGAGTGAGCAGCACAGCGGCTGCCGCGTCGTGGCCAGGGCCTCCGGCCGTGGCGAGCACCCTGCCGGTGGCGCCGCTCTCGAAGTGGGCGACCGCGGCAGCGCACTGCAGGATGCCTAGCGCCCCCGACAGCGGGCCCAGCTGGGCCTCCAGGTCGATGTGGCGCGTGGCTACCGGCAGCCGGCGCGCCCCGGCCTCCGCCTCGCTGCCGAGCCACAGTTCGATGGCTTCCTCCTGTGCTACGCCGACGGCGGCCAGCGTCGCGGCGAGGTCGTGTGCCCGCGCGTACCGAGCGATCGTGGCGCGGGGCCGTGCGCCGCGGGAGGCGGCCGCGTGCGCCGGTTCGAGCACGACGGCGACCGCCGCGTCGGTGGACTGCCGACCGAGCAGCTTCGCCGCCACGTCGGTGGCCGGTTCGACGCCGATGACGACGGCCGCTTCGGCGCGCCCGGCCACGAGGAGGTTCCGGGCCCAGGCCAGGGCGTCCAGACCGCTCGTGGCGCCGTTGCAGATGGTGAGGTTGGGGCCGCGCAGGTGGTAGCGGATGGCCACCCAGCCCGCGATGACGTTGCTGGAGGTCTGGGGCAGGCCCAGGGGACTGAGAGCCCTGACGCCTGCTCTGGCGATGGTGGCGGCGGCTTCGCAGACGCTGTCCGCGTTGCCCAGGTTGGTGCTGACCACGACCGCGGTCTCATCGGCCGCGCCCGTGAACGCGGCATCGGTGTCGGTCAGGCCCGCGTCGTGGAGGGCGAACTCGGCCGCGCGCAGGGCGAGGCGGGAGGCGCGGTCCTTGTGGCGCAGCTCGCGGCCGGTGAGTCCGGTGGCGACATCGAAGCCGCCCGCTCCCGGCAGGGGCCCCAGGAGGTCGCCGTACGTCGCCACGCCGGGCAGCGCCAGTCCGATGCCCGTGACGACGGCCTCCCGGGCGTTCGGGGCCCGCGTGTGCGCGGTGTTCGTCGTGCTCATCGGGCTGCCTCCACGATCGCGACGGCGTTGATCCCGCCGAAGCCGAACGCGTCGATCTGCGCGATGGCCGGGGGGCCGGCCGCGGGGGCGCCCCGCACCAGGTCCAGGCCCGCGGCCTCGGGGATCGGGTCGGCGAGTCCCAGGATCGGAGGGACCCTTCCCTCCCTCATGGCGAGCACCGCCATGACGAGGCTGAGCAGTCCCGAGCCGCCCAGGGTGTGGCCGGTCATCGCCTTGATCGCGGTCATCCGCGGACCGGGTCCGACGCCGTGGAAGATACGGCGAAGGACGCCAGCCTCCGCCTGGTCGTTGCGGGGGGTTCCGCTGCCGTGCAGCATCACCAGGTCGATGTCGCTCGCCCGCACCCCGGCCCTGCGGTGGGCGTCGAGCACCGCGCGGGTGATGCCGTCGGGGTCGGGCGCGGTGGCGTAGTGGGCGTCGCAGTTCATGCCCACACCGCGCACCCGGGCGTGCACGGGCCCGCTGCCGGTGCCGGCACGCTGGACGACGACGGCCGCTGCTCCCTCGCCCATCAGCATGCCCTTGTGCGTGGCGTCGAAGGGGCGCAGCGCGTCGGGGATGCCGTTCTGCACCCGGTCGAGCGTGCCGAAGCCGCTCTCGGTGGCGGCGTCGGTGCCCGCGACGACGACCGTGTCGGCCTCGATCATGTCGGTGGCCAGGCCGAGCGCGTACAGGGAGGCTGAGCAGGCGTTGGCGAAGGTGTAGGTGGTGGATGCCCCGAAGGCCGCCTTCAGGGCGGTGCCGAAGTGCAGGTCCTCGAGGGCGACGTCCGCGCCGTCGCGCCACCACAGTTCGAGGCTGCGCTGCTCGCGCATGGTGGTTCCGACCAGGACGGGTACCTGGGAGAGGTCCTCGCCCAGGCCCGCGTCGGCGACCGCCTGGCGCACGACGGCGGTGAGCCAGCGGGTAGCACGGCGCGGGATGTCTCCGCCGGCGGGTCGGTCGTCGATCTCGTAGGCGTAGGCCGCCCGGTACTTGTCCGGGTCCCACGCTCGCAGGGGTGTGCGGCTCTCCTGGCCCGCGCACAGCGCGGCGAAGATCTCTTCGGGGCTGGCGCCGATGTTGGCGACGGCGGCCATGCCCGTCACGTCCCAGGTCACGGTCGGGCAGCCGCCTTCCTCAGCTCGAAGGCGGCCAGCTTGCCGGTCAAGGTGGTCGGGAGCTTGTCGAGGAACTCCAGGCGGGCGGGCCGCTTGTGGGCGGCGAGGTGGCCGCGGATCACGGCGCTCACCGCGCGCCGCACCGTGGCTTCGTCGGAGCCCGGCCGGGAGACCAGGTACGCCACGGCCTGCTCCAGTCCGTCGGCGTCGCGGCCTCCGACGACCACGCAGTCCTGGACCCCTTCCGCGCGGCGGATGACGCTCTCGATCTCGCTCGGCACGACCTTGTAGCCGCCCAGGTTGAGCAGGTCGTCGGCGCGGCACAGGTGGGTGAACGTGCCGTTGGGCGCGCGGCGCACCACGTCGCCGGTGTAGGCGCCGCCGTCGGCGAAGGTGAGGGCGGCAGCCTCCTGGCGGCCGATGTAGCCGAGGGCGACGGTCGGGCCGGCGATGTGCAGCCGGCCCTCCTGGCCGTCGGCGACGAGCACTCCGTCCGCGTCCCGGACGGTCGCGGTGATCCCGGGCACCGGGATGCCGAAGGTACCCGGGCGCCCGATGTCCGGCGGCGTGCCGACGACGATGTGGAGCACCTCGGTGGCGCCGAGCCCGTTGAGCAGCCCGGCCTGGAACGCGGTGCGGATCCGCTCGCCGAGCGGACCGGGCAGGTTCTCGCCCGCCGCCACGCACAGCCGCACGGAGCCGGAGGCGAGCTCCTCCGTCCCGGGGGCGTTCAGCAGCGCGGCGTACAGCCGGGGGACGGAGAACAGCACGGTGGGCCGGTGGCGCCGCAGCGCGGCGGCCAGGGAGTGGATGTCGACCGGGCCGCGGACGAGCGCGACGCGGGCGCCGGCCGCCAGCGGGCACAGGACGGAAGCGCCGAATCCGTACCCGAAGCTCATCCGGGCGCTGGAGAGCACGGTGTCCTCGGGCGTCAACTCCAGGACCGTGCCGACGCCGTCGGCCATGGCCGCGATCGCGCCCGCCGAGTGCCGCACCCCCTTGGGCATGCCGGTGCTCCCGGAGGTGTACTGCACCAGCGCCTCGCCCCCCGCACTCCACACCGCCGGGGGCCCGGCCTGGTCCGGGCGCCGCGCGGGACCGGGCTCGGCCGTCTCCAGGCCGGCGCGGACGTCCGCGCCGGTGAAGCGGGTGGCCGTGGCGAACAGCGCCTCCAAGGCGCGCTGGCGCGTGGGCGCGGCGTCGAGGTGCACCGTGGCGGTGGCGCAGTCCGCGGCGATGTAGCGGACTTCGTCGTCCGTGAGCGCCGGGCTGATCACCGCGGGGACGCAGCCGTGCCACCACAGGCCGAGGACGGCGACGACGGTCGCCACGGAGTCGTCGGCGACCAGGAGGCCGCGGGCGCCCTCCGGCACACCGGCGGCCTTGAGGACGCCCGCGTACCCGCGTGCCGCCTCCAGGAGGCCCGCGTAGGTGATCTCCCCTGCCTGGGGGTCGAGGTAGCTGGCCCGTCCGCCCCGGCCGGCGAAGACATGACCCGCCACCAGGTGGTCGACCAGGTCGATGCCCTGGGCGTTGGCCGCCCCCTCACCGAGCACGCACACCGCGGCGTCCAGGCTGGTGAGGGCTGCGGCTTCCTCGGCGGACAGGGGGCCGAACTCGCGCTCGACCGCGGCCGCGACCGCGACCTTCTCCAAGGAGCTCATGCCGAGGTCCTCGTAGAACAGGGCGCCGGGCTCGATGTCGTCCTTGTCCACTTCCAGGACGGACGCCACGATCTCTCGCAGCTTGTCGCGCGTGGTGTCGGTGGTTTCTACGTCGCGCACCGGCGGGGTCCTTTCCGTATCTTCGTGGCCGAGATGGGGATCTGGTGGGAAGGGGAGCGCGGAGGAGCAGGAGACCTGCTCCCGGGGCTGCGTCGGCCGGAACGTCGCCGGGTGCCGGCCGGGAGGGGAGAACGGGCGGGATGGCGCAGAGCTCGACGGGAGCGCTCAGGCTCCGAGGCCGACCTCGCAGGGGAAGCGGACGGAGACGCCCTGGGGCTCCTCGGTGAAGATGACCCTCTTGGAGATCGCGGCCATGAACCCGAGCTCGAAGATCGTGCCCTTGCCGACCGACCCGCCAGGGTTGCAGACGACGACGGCGTCGGCCCGCCGGAACGCGTCCATGTGCACCAACTTGTGCCGCCACGTGTCGCGGTCGTTCTTCAGGTGGTCCTGGTACTCGAAGAGGACGAAGTCGGTGCCCGCGGTCTCCGGCCTGATCCTGGTGCTCAGCGGGCTGAGCACGTCGGTGCCGCTCTGGCGCAGACGGGCGACGGTGTCCTCGATGTCCCCGAGGGACTGCTGGAAGCTGCCGCAGACGACGGCCGTCCGGAACTCCCGCCGGATCACGCCCTCCAACATGTCGCTGGATCCGCACGCGGACATGCCCGTCTCCAGGTAGAACCGCTGCAGCTCGGGCCCGACGATGTTGAAGTAGAGGCCGGTGTCGACGTAGACGCTGGTGACCAGCGCGGCCGCGTCCGCCTGCGCGAGCTGCTGGAACGCCCCGGTGGCGTACAGCCGCGTTCCGGTGTTGTCGACGGTCTCCTGGAACTCCTTGAGGCCGGCGCAGAACTCGCCGACCCGCTCGGCCAGCTCCTCGGGGGCGAAGCTGCCGTCGATGGCGAACTGCTCCCTGCTGAGCAGTTCCAGCTCGCCGCTCCGGGAGCGGAAAACGCTCACGCGGCCCGTGTCGAAGTGGGCCAGGACCCTGCCTTCTGCCGTCAATGTACTGCTCTCCTTCTTCTCGTTCCGGCGCGTTGGGGTGCCATGACCCCGGCTGAAAGGGTGGACGAGGGCTCCGGGGCGTGCCGACTATTCGCCTTGTCCACGGAAGGCGCGGAGGTACTTTTCGGCGAACTCCTGCTCTCTGCCCCGGTTGTACTGGGTGATGTAACGCGGGTGCTCCAAGGGCACGATGCTCCCGAAGAAGCGCCGGCCCTCGTTCACCTTCGTGAGGAAACTGAAGTTCTCGCCGCTGCCGATGCAGTAGCACACCGAAGTGTCTGTTCCGAATTCAAGCTGCCGCTCCAGGGCTTCCACGAGGAAAGGACGCAGGAGGTCCAGCAGCTTCTTGTTCTCGTAGTAGTTGCAGTTGACCTCTTTTCCCCCGGGCTTCGTTCTCACCAAGCCGAGGGGGCACACAAAGCTCATGACGAATTCGGCGTAGAACGTCTCGCGGCCCCCGTAGCGGCTGATGACGTCGTGCAGGAACCCGGCGGAGGGCCGGCTGACCGCGTAGCCGTCGACGTCGACCCCCGTCTCGCTTTCGAGGAGCCTGGCGTCTTCGAAAGGGACCCCGGTCACAGCCGTGCCGCGTCGGGCGGGCGAGCTCCCCAGCACCAGGCGGCGCGGCCTGTCGTCGCCGTAGTACTTGCCGTAGAACGCCGTCGTCACCTCCCGGACCCGGTCCTTCTGGGCCCCGTTGAACGGATTGACGACCGCGAACCCGGGAGGCACTTCAAGAGTCGTGCCCGCAAGACCCTCGTTGAACTGCAGGATCCGATCGGCGACAGTCGTTCGCGCGGCCATTGCAGAAGCCCTTCCTTCACGCCGGCCCCTCGGAACCGGTCCGGTCGCACCCCGGCTGTCCGCGATTCGTCCTTCCTCCTGGCCCGGCGGGACGCCGCGGGCGCAGCCGGACGGAAGGAGGACGGAAACGTCAGGTGGCGACAGCCGTCAGGTAGATCTCGGTAGTTTTCGGGTAGATTCGAACGTCTTTGAATCCGGCGCGGTCGAGCTCCGCGCCGATCAGATCGGCCGTGTCCATCCCGCGATAGAGATCGACGAATTCAGTGCCCGGGATGATCAGGCCGGGTATGACGCAGCCGCGCCGAGTGTACAGAAACCCGTTGGCCACGGAGACGATGATCGCCGCACCGGGCTTCAGCACCCGGTGCGCCTCCGAAGCGGCCGCGGACGGGTCGAAGAACGACGAGTTGTACGTCCTCAAGGAGACGTAGAGACCGAAACTGTCGTCCGGCAGGGCGGACAGGTCTTCGGCACTCGCGACGCGGGTCCTCGACGAGGGAATGCGTCCGCCGATATTCGCAAGGCCGCGTTCTGCGATGTCGACGAAGGTGATCTGCGGGCAGCCCGAGAACAGGGTCGCCGCCTCGACGCCGGCGCCAACGCCGACGTTGAGGACGTCGACGGCAGGCAGCGGCATCGCGGACACGCTCCTGTAGACCGACATGAAGTCGTCCGCCCATCCCGGGTTGGCCGCGCGGGCGTCGACCTCGTAGTCGTAGGAGCCGTACTTCGCGCCGAACGCTTCGGACAGCGCGCCGCCTACGGCGTGATCGGCCTCCTCGCTCCCGATCCCGTACCTCTGGCAGAGGAGCGAAGCGAGCGCGGTCCTCCCCCTGTTCGCGTTCACGTCGTCCCGGGAGAGCGCGAACCCCCTCGATCCCAGCTGGGTGGAGACGGCTTCGCTGATGCGGTGCGCGGAGTAGTGGGGGTTGCGGTCGATGTTCTGCTCGCTCGCCGCGTAGAAGGACCGGTTCTGCTCGAGGATCTCCCGTTGCAGGTTCTCGGGGAAGCGGTGCACGTGACCCCGCGCAGCCACGGGGTCGTCGTCGAGGTAGCTCGACAGCGCGGGGTCGGGCAGGCCGATGTACACCCTGTCGACGCGCACTTCCTTCAAGAGCTCGGCGAGCTCGAACGACCCGTCCACGGAGAGGGTGTTGACCGTCAGGAACACACTGCGCGCGCTGGATGTCCCGAGCCGCTGCATCTTGCCCCGCAGGGTGCGGTACCAGGACGCGCCGCTCACTTCGCCCTCGAAGGCGGAGCAGATCAGCTCGTTGTCTTCGGAGACGAGCGCAACGCCGACCCGAAGACCTGACTGCGGCCCCCCGTGTGCGACACCAATGACGTGTTTCATCCAATGGGTACTGTTCGGAATCATCCGGGCCTCCATTTCTCAATTCGCACGGCACGCACGGGGCGTCATCGCTCCTCGGCAACATGGGCAGACCGGGCCGTGCGGGGATGCATGGCACGGACGCCGTAGGCCCCGCGGCGGTCGACCAGCTCTCGGGGCGCTCAGAGGGACAAGCACACAACAGATCGGCCTCTGGCGGGAGGCACGTTCGGGGGGCACTTTTCAGTGAAGGCTTCGGGCGGCATTCGATAGTCGGTTCGGGCAGCCGGAAGCATCCGGTGCCCCTGGGCGGGGCGACGATGTGTGGTCGCCTGGACCTACGAGCGGAGCTGCGTCGCTTCGTGCTGCGGTCGTCCCAGTGAACCCGGCATGCAGCCCGTCCGGGCAGGGGCAGGGGGTACGAACACGTTCATCGTGTTCATGATCGAAAATGGCGCAGCGGCGACCGATGCGCGTACGTGCAGAGAGCACCGCGACCTCCAGCCGCGGCCGGCCTTTGCCACGCCTCCCGGCAAGTTCTCCTGGACCGTCGGCATCCTCGGGCCGGCCCGGCCCACCGGTATCGACACACGCACTGGAGTCGGTCCACTACCTTCTGCATTGAACGATCTGACGCACCGGCAGGAGCACGCGACGTGACCGAACAAGCCAGCGATTTCCGGATCACAGGAACCGACGCCCTCGTGTTCGAGGCCCGGGAGTCGGGGGATCTGGGATCTGCCGCGCACTGGCTGGCGCTACGACGGCGTCTCCCTGGCCGGGATTGAGACCATCGCCGACCGCAGCCACAGCGCCGCCATCGGCCTCGTCCTTGATAGCCGTTTCCGCGCAGCGCCTGGCCGCTGCCGCGGAGACCACGGATCCGGCGCAGTGGAGCACGACCTGTTCGTCCCGCCTCACGACGACCGCCTGCACCGGCCTCGCCCGCGGGCACCAACTGTGACGATCATGAACGCGATGAACGCATGCGCGTCCCCGGTCTCTATCCCCGGCCCGGTAGGCGGCGCTTGACTGGTCCCACCGGACCGCCCAGCCCCTTCGCCCACTCTGCTCCCGGAGCACGCATGACCCCCATCGACACCGCCCCCGGCGCGGTCGACGCCGTCGTCCTGACCATGAACGACCGCCCCGAGCAGGCCACGGCGCTGCAGACCCTCCTCGCCCAGGAGGGCGTCGACCTGCGCGTGATCGTGGTCGGCAACGGCGTCCAGCCCGAGGACGTCCCCGCCGGCATCACCACCCTGGCGCTGCCCGAGAACGTGGGCATCCCCGAGGGCCGCAACATCGGCGCCCGAGCACTCGCGCAGGCCGACGGCGGCGGCGAGTTCGTGTTCTTCTTCGACAACGACGCCCGCCTGCCCGACCCCGACACCCTGGCCCGCCTCGTGGAGGAGGCCCGCCGGCGCCCGCGGGCGGCCTGGGTCCAGCCCCGGATCGCCGACCCCGACACCGGGCAGACCGTCCGGCGCTGGGTGCCCCGCCTGCGCACCGCCGACCCCGACCGGCCCGGCACCGTCGCGGCGATGGCCGAAGGCGTCCTCCTCGTCCGCCGCCGCGCCTTCGAACAGGTCGGCGAGTGGCCCGGCCACTTTTTCTTGTACCACGAGGGGTTCGACCTGGCCCTACGATGCTGGAACGCGGGCCTGACGGGCTACTACGCACCGCAGGTCGTCGTCCACCACCCCGCCAGCGACCCCGCCCGCCACGCCCTCTACCAGCGCCTGGTCGCCCGCAACCGGGTCTGGGTCGCCTACCGCCGCCTGCCCGCGCCCCTGGTCCCCCTCTACATCGCCACGTGGGTCGCCATCACCGTCCTGCGGTCCCGGCGCGCACCGCGGACGCTGGCCCCGTGGTTCGCCGGCCTGTGGGAGGGGCTGCGCGGCGGCCACGGCGAGCGCCGCCCGATCTCCTGGACCACCGCCTGGCGCCTCACCCGGGCCGGACGCCCCCCGGTGATCTGACCGCCGACAGGCCCGGCCCTGCGCCCGACCCCGCGGCCGATGGCCCGTCAACCTTCCTGTGCGGAACGTGATGTGCTGCTTTCGCACAGTCGCGGACCCTGGGTGTGCCGCGCCGCTAGGGTGGTCCCCACCGACCGGGTCCGTCGGTGGTAGGACCGGCAGGGGGCGGACAGTGGCGACACCAAGGACACCCAACCAGCAGCTGGCCGACGTGATGGACGAGGCCGGCCTCACCCTCGAAGCGCTGGCCCGCGCCACCAAGGCGGTCGCGGCCGAGTCCGGCGTCCGGCTGGGCACGTCCCGCTCGGCCGTCCACGCCTGGGTGAGCTCCGGCGCCTTTCCGGCGGGCAGCACCCCCGCCTACGTCGCCGAAGCGCTGTCCAGAAAGCTCCGGCGGCCCGTCACGGCCGCCGAGATCGGCTGGGGCGAGGACACGGGCACCGACCTCATGCTCCTTAGCCCCGCGGCCGCCGCAACCGAAACCGGAAGGCTCCTCGTGCATCCCCGCCGCGACTTCCTCGCCCTCGGCTTCTCCGCCACAGCTCTCCTGGGCCCACTGGCCCCCGCTCCCCGCGCTACCGCGGCACCGCCCGCCGTCGGCGCGGGCCGCCGGATCGGGAGTGGCGAGATCATGGCGGTGCGGCAGTTCACCGCCGCCTTCCGGGCCTCCGACGAACTCCTGGGCGGCGGGCACGGCCTCAGCGTCGCCGGCGTCTTCCTCAGCGACGTCGTCGCCCCCATGCTGCACGGCACCTTCGCCGGCGACCGCGCCCGCACCGACGCCTTCGCCGCCGCCGCCGACCTCGCCACCCTCATCGGCTTCAAGTGCCACGACGCCGGACGCGAAGGCGCCGCCCAGCGCCACTACCAGCTCGCCATCCGCCTCGCCCGCGAAACCGACCCCGACGACCGCACCGGCCAGGCCGCCTGGGGCATGCGGGCCCTCGTCCACCAGGCCCTCGACCTCGGCCAGCGCACCGGCACCGTCGACCTCGCCGAAGCCGCCCTCGCCCGCACCCGCGGCCGCGTCGACAAGCGCACCGAGGCCCTGCTGCTCATCACCGCCGCACGCGCACACGGCGCCGGCGGCAACCCGAAGGCCGCCGCGGCCCTGATCGACGCCGCCCGGGAGGCGGCCCGCACCGGCACCGACGCGCTGCCCTCCTACGCGGCAGCCGCCGGCCCCACCGACGCCGTCATCGCCTCCCACACCGGCCGCACCCTGACCGAGATGGGACACCACGCCGCCGCCGAAAAGCACTACCGCGCAGCCCTGAGCGACCGCACCGACCACACCTACCGCCGCGCCCGCGCTCTCACCCTCGCCAACGTCGCCCGCGCCGTCGCCGCCCAGGACCGCCACGAAGAGGCCGTCGACCTCCTCGCCCGCAGCGTCGGCCTGATGGACGGCATCGCCTCCCACCGGACCCGCCGCGAACTCGACAGGATGCGGCCCCAGTTGCTCCTGTACGCACGCCGCGGGATCCGCGGCGCGGCCGACCTCGCGGACCGCGCCTCCCGCCTGGCGGCCGCGTAGAGAGACCCGCCCGTACTGGGCGCAGCGGTCAGACGGCGGACGGCAGTTCGGTGCGAATGCGGTGGACCAGGTCGAGTACTCCGGGCTCGTTGCGCCACCGGCCGAGCAGGTCCACCAGGTCGTACAGATAGGTATGGGCGCGGGGCGACCGGACCCCGCCGAGGATGTCCACCGATCGGTGCGCCTCATCCAGCGCTAGGTCGAGGTCGCCGTCGATCAGGTGGACACCGGCCAGCACCGCGCGCCTGATGCCGACCGCCCGGGTGAAGCGCTCCACCGGCATCGCCCCCGCCCGGTCGGCCCACAGCATCGCCGACCGGGTCAGGCCCAAATCCCGGTTCGCCTCGACGCCGTCGGTGGCCAGCCGCTCCGGCGTCATGTATGTGAGCCACCCGGGGTCGTGTGATCCGGGCCGGATCGCCGACAGCAGCCTTTCGCACAATGCCAGGGCCGCTCCCGCGCCAACGCCGTCGCGCTGCTTGGCCAGGGCCCGGGCCTCGGCGAGCTTGCAGAACGCCAGGACCCTCGGGGCGGCGTGCCCGCGTCCCCGGGCGTAGGCGGCGGAGGCGATCTCCGCGGCCTGCGCGCACCGGCCCGCCAGATACGCCGAGAGGGACATCGTGGCCAGGACATAGCAGCCCATCTCCACGTCGCCCGCGGCGCGGGCCATGCGCAGCGCCTGGATCAGGAGCCGGTCGGAGGCGGCACGGTCGCCGACGTCCATCGCCGTCCAGCCGGCCACCCTCGACAGTTCGGCCAGTGCCCTCTGCAGGGCCTGCCCCGTCGAATCCGAGTACGTGCCCTTCAGGAGCGGCCCGGCTTCGCGCAGGCAGTCCATGACCTGGCTACGGCGCCAGTTGCCGCCTCCGAAGCGCGAGTCGGCCACCTGCGCCTCGGCCGCCGCCGACCACAGGCGTTCGACGTCCGTCGGGCCGACCCGCACCGATCCGACGTGCTGGGCTGGCTCGTCGGCCGGGGTTGCGAGCCAGCGGAAGGTCGGCGTGGTGAAGGCCGCGCTCGCCGTCAGCAACAGGTCACGACGGTCCACACCACTCCAGCAGTTCACGGCGCCCGCAAGGGCGGCCTCGCGGTCGTGGGGGAAATCCAACCCGGTGTCTGTCCCGGAAACCGGCGGGACGTCCCAGCCTGCATCCGAAAGAGTGACCACCCGGCCCACAAGGTTGCCGAGCACCTCGACGACGCACGCCTGCGCTGCCTTCCTCGGTGTCGCGCCGGCCAGCCACGCGGCGACGTGGGTGTGGGTGTACGCCGTCCGCCGACCGCCAGCCTGCGCCACGGCGTTGACGAGGCGGGCGAGTCCCCGGTGCGACGCCCCGCACGCCGCTACGAGTGTGGCCAGCCGCACGTTCGGCTGGCTCGCGTCGCCGGTCACGGAGCGACGGTGACCAGATAGACGTCGTGCTCGCGGTGGCTGTCGCAGCCTTTGCAGCTCTCGCTCTCTGCCCGGAACGCCAGGTACAACTCCCCGCCGTCGCCCGAGGTCTCCACCCATCCCCCGGCCGGTACTCGGTGCGCCCCCACGAACTCCAGCATCGCCGGATCGGGCTGGGGCTCGGTGGGCAGGTGCTGCATGCCCGGGTCGACGGCGATCGGCCAACGCAGCAAGGACGTGTGGCCGGGCCGGGCCTGAACCTCCCTCACGACGTGGGGGTAGGTGTAGCCGTGCACCGGGTGGCCGCCGTGCTGGGCGGCGGGAGCCGTCAGCAGCGGGAGGAGGGCGAATACCGAGAGATTCCTGCCTGCGCACTTCCGTCGCCTGCGCGTAGTGGATCGCGGTCGGCGGCGGTCGGGCCAGGTGTCGGGCGGCCCGGTGCGGGTGGGTACGGGGTGGGGTGATGGGCGGCGGTCGCTCATGGTCTGCTCGCTGAGGTTGTGGTCGCAGGGATTGGGACGGTCGGGTCAGGCGGGGCGGTCGGGCCGAGGGCGCTGGCCCTGGCGCGGCCGCCCTGGCCAGGCGTTCAGGAGAGCCAACTGACCGGCCTCGTCATCGTGCGGGGTGCCGGGTAGCCAGGTGGTGGACGGCATTCCAGAGCGCCATCAGCGCGAGAATGCTCATAGCGATGACTGCCGTACTGGTTCCGCCGTCGGCCATGCCGTGCCAGGTCAGGCTCGGGCGCCGGGTGCGGGGCGCTCGATGGGTGTGGATGCTTTCAGAGGTCGTTCGCTGCGGCGGTCGGCTGGCCCTTGGGCGGTTGGCCGACGACCTGCTGGAGGGAAGGGCGGTGAATGGCGGTGCGCTGATGGTGGCGGCGCCGAGCCATCCACGCGCCCAGCCGCTGCCCGGTCGGGGAGAGGAGATCGGGCCGCTCCTGCCCATAGGTGAACCGGGAGCGGGCAGCGGTGCGCTGCATCTCCAGGCCGACGGTGGTGTCCGCCCATGCGCACACCGCCTGTGCCCGGCGCCGTTGTTCGGCGTTGGCCAGGGGAAGGGCGAACCGCAGGCCGTCCCAGCCGTCGGCGGGCCGGTCCTCACGGGCGCGGTGCAGCACGGAGCGCAGGTCCGGGTCGAGGGCGGCGCACGCCCCGGCCAGTGCCGCGAGCGCCGGCCAGTTGCCGTCCGCGGCATCGTCGGCTGCCACCGCCAGCAACGTTCCCGCAGCGCGGCGGCCCGGAATCATAGCGGCTTCCACCACCTCCGCGGTGTGGGCGGCCGGGTGGTTCGCGGCGGTGTGGACCAAAGCGTCCGTGTCCAGGCCCGGCGGCAGCGGCCCGTCGGTCACCAGGACCTCGAGCTGTTGGGCGCCGAGCGTGAATGTGCGAAGGACCTTCTCGCGCTGCTCGCCGCGCCTGGGTAGAACCTGCGCATGTACGCGCGGTCCGGCCGAGCCGGCGATCTCGTCGGCCAGTCGGCGCGCGACGACGGTGGTCGCGCAGTGAACGACCACGCGGGACAGGCCGTGCACGGCGGCGAGATCGAGGACGAGAGCGGCCAGGCGCCCGGGACGGGAGACGCCCGGAGGTAGTGCCGCCGCCATGAGGCGGTAGTCTCGCATCCTTCCGGCCACGACAGCCTGGCGCACCGTCAGCCTCGCGACCAGATCTCCGGTGCGGTCCGGGTCGGCCCCTTCGGCCTGTTCGCGGTCCACCGAAGTCAGCACGGGCGTCGACGACATCCACAGCACCGCGTGTCCCGGCGGGCAGAACTCGTGACGGCCCACTCGCTCGGCGACCTCCGGCAGGTGCGCGTCGAGGGCGACGATCAGGTCGTAGGGCGACGGGTGGTGGGCCCGGCGGTATGCCGCTGCGACGGTCTCAAGCCCCCGTGGGGAGGCGATCACGGTGGCCGCCACGGTGGACCCGACGCACTCCAGGAGTGCCGATGCGGCGGTGACCTGCTGAACGTTGCGTGGGCTGACGACCGCCGGGTGGACGGCCTCGTCCCGGTGCACCACGAAGACGGCCGCCCCGCGCTCGCGGCGCTGCTCGGCGAAGGCGGCGACCGTCGCACTCCAAGACGGGCCGGGTGGCACGACGACCAGCACCCTGCCCGCGCCGGCCTGGCGCCACACGATGGCCGTGCCCAGGTCCGGCTGTTCGCAGCGCGGCGCCCTCACCATCGCCCGCCCGCACGTCAGCGCCCTGAGAACCGGGTCCACCACAGTCCGCAGGTGCTCCGGGCCTGCTGGTGGCGGGGCCGATGCCGACTGCGGCACCACGTCGGCCGGGCGCACGATCCCGGCAAGGCAGCCCAGAGCGACCGCCTCGTGGTCCTCCTGGACACCGAGCGTGGCCAGCAACGCCGCCAGGCGCTGGTCCGCGGTGGACCGGGCAATGCCGAGTTCCGCCCCAATGGCCGGGCGCGACGAGGTGCCGGCCAGCAGGCGCAGCAGCAGCCGTTCTTGGCCGGTCAGACCCGTCATCACGTCGGCCGCGACCGGGGGGAAGTCCTCGGCGGTCAGGTACCCGGCGAGGACGTAACGTGCCACCAGACCGGAGCGCCCGCTCACATCGGCCGCCGCCGCGAGCGAACTCACTGCCGTTGCCACGCTGTTGCGTGGGCGGCCGAGCCCGGCAGCGAAGGCCTCCAGCGGCTGTGGCCCGGCCAGGCGCCGGGCCCACGTGAGTGACTCGCGGTCGGCGGGAAGTGCACCGCCGTGCTGTGCCGTGCTCACCGGTGGCCCCGGCCGGGTGTGCGGCGGCCGGTAGCGCCGATGCGGATGATCTTCCGCAGGCGCAGGCCCGGGGCGGATCCGCTCGGCAGGCCGGTGATCACCGACAGCAGCGTGTCGGACCGTGTCCGTGCTGCGCGCGCAGCCGCGTCCCGGCCGCGGACCTGCTCCGACTCCAGGATGCGGCCGTCGAAGCGCTGGAACACCACCCGCGTGCCACCGCTTACGGAGCCGGGCCCGTTCGCGGTCGGCGCGTGGTCGGGCAAGGCGGGGCGGGGCTGCAGCCACGCCGCGGGGCCGTCGGTGTGGGTGGCACAGGTGCCCACGCCGATCCCGTCAGGGGCCAGCACCTGGTCGGTACGCTGCGGCAGCGCGGCCGCGTCGAACAGCGCAACCGCCAGGGTTGCGGAAGCGTGGGCAGCGATCGCCGATATGGTGGCCGAGCTGATCATCGAGCGACTCCTGGCAATCCTCTGGGTGTCGGTCATGTCAGCGGGCCCCGGCGCGGGCCGGCAGGCCGCACTCTTCGGTGCGGACGACGCCGGGCGGTAGGAGGACGACCTGCGGATCGGGCCCCGTCGCAACGCCGCCGCTCACGCGAACGCTCCAGCCCCGCACCTCCGCACACCGCGTCACGGCAGCTTCGTCCCGCGCCGGATGGTAGGTGACGGCCTCGACGGCCTCCCCGTCCACGACCAGACGGCTCGAGCTGAACATCCTGGTCTCCTCCAGCACCGGCTGTGTGGCGGTGTGCTCCTCGGGGCTCAGCGGCGGCAGGTCGAAGGGGACCGCGACGGTGACCCGCAGCCCGTCCCGGTACCGGGCTTCCACGCTCGTGTACCGCATGCGCCCCTGAACCGGCTGAGTCACGGCGCTGATCATCACCGGCGCCTCGCCGTCGGCCAGAAGGGCGACCGGCAGCCCCGTGGCACCGGTGACGACCGAGGCCCTCTGTTCCAGCGGGACGGGCGCGAGGTCGCGGCCGAACCCTGGATCCAGCACCAGCTCGGCGCCGCCCGGCTCGCCCGCAGCCTGCCACCGGGTCACGTCGGCAGCGAGCTCGAAATGGCGTTCAGCGAGCCCGAGGTGTCCTGCTGCCAGACCGAGATGTCCTGTGGCCACCTCGAGATGTCCTTTGGCCATGTCGAGGTGACGTGCGATCAGAGGATCCGCGCCGGCCTCCTGTGGGAGGCCGGCAGGGTGCGTCTGCGCGGGTGGGGTGGTGGACACGAGGGATGGGCTCCGTTCGGCTGGCGCGTGCGATGTCCGCAGGTACTGGTTGTGCTTCGACTGGTGTCGGGCCGAAGCCCCGGCAAATTTCGTCCTTGTCACGTCGGCGCTCCTCCCGCGGCCAGTCCCGCGCGGAGGTCCTGCGCCGTCAGCGGGGCGCAACCGGTGAGCATGCGGAGCAGGTGGGTCGCGACTACCCAGGGCAGATTCGGGTCGCCCGTCTCGAAATGGCCGCGTACAGGCCCGGTCACGGAACCGCCGGGATCCGAGGGGAACCTGACTCCGGCGACCCCCCACACGGGTGCCTCGCGGGCCCTTACGAGCAGTGCGCCGTCCAGGGCCTGGCAGTGGGTGGGTGAGGACAGGGCGTGCGGGGCGCACATCGGCGGGTGTTCTACGACGGCACCTTCCGGCCAGGAGGCGCCGAGGGTGCGCGGGCGCCCGCCGGGGGTTGTCGGGCGTGGCAGGAGCCAGAGGTGGCCCTCGTCGGTGCGGTCTGCGGGTCCTCCGCAGACCCGGCACCTCAGGTGCAGCATGAGGTGGTGCTGGCGGCCGGGGTGGGGGCTGTCCCAGCGGGGTACCCCTGTGGCCTCGCCGGTGCAGCGCAGAACGAGTACACCGTTCACGCGGTCGGACGGCAGCTCGACGGGGTAGACGATCCCCTGCATCCGCCCGTCGGCGTCGACGCTAGCCGTCAGGTGGTTGTCGTACTCCTCCTGGCTCCAGCGGGTGATGCTGGGAACCGTCAGTGCCGGTGTACTGGGCGTCGGGGTCATTTCGTGCCTCCGTACGCCACCACGGTGCGAATTCCGGCTGGGTCACCGCCGTCCGACGGCCCCGGTTTCCAGCCGTCCAGCAGGGTGTCGACGGCGTCGCGGCCGCGCGGGTGCCACGGCAGCCGGGATTGCGCGAAGAGGTCGGCGACCCGCGCGTCGCGCTCGCCGTTGCCGGGGCAGCGGTGGCTGAGGACCAGCACGCTGCCCCGCGGCAGCACCGGGCGCAGCGCGGCGAGCAGACCGTGGGCCTGCGGGTCGGTCAGTTCGTGCAGGACGTCCGCGAGGATGACCGCGACGGGGCGCTGCCAGTCGAGGTCCGAGTGCCGGCGCAGGACCCGCAGCAGGCCGGGTGGTGAAGTCAGGTCTCCGCGGATGTGGCTGATCTGTGCCGGCGCGGGTGCGCGGAGCAGCGCCCGGGCGTGCGTCATCACTATCGGGTCGGCGTCCACGTACACGATCCGCGCGGCGGGGCGGATCGGCAGGACGGAGGTGTGGATCGGCGCGAGCGGGCTTTCCGGCATACCGGTTGTCAGTCCGCAGCCCAGGTCGGCGAACTGGTCCAAGCCGTCCTCGGCCAGGCGCCGCACGGCGCGGTGGAGGAGTTGCCTGGCCTGCCCAGTCGCTGTGCTCCAGCCGGTGTCCTCGGTGCGCAGGAGGTCCAGTAGATTCCGGTCCGGGGGCAGGTGGTCCTTGCCGCCGAGGGTGAGGTTCGCGAGGCGGGCGGACGTCGGCCTGTCTGTGCGCAGGTCCTCACGGTGCCCGGGCCGTGGTGCGGGAAGATACCACGACCGACAGGCGGTGCTCTCGGGTCCGGGGGTGGCGTGGACGTGGACGACGCCGGTGTTGCCGCGGCCCACGGCCGGCCGGCCATCAGGTCCGGCAGCCGGGGCCGGGCGCGGGACGCCGTGCTTGGGTCGGCTCATGCTGCGCGCTCCGCAGGCTGCGTTCGCCCTGGGGGGGATCTGCCGGCCGTCCGGGCGCAGGCCGCCAGTGTCCTCGAACAGAAGTACACCGTTGCAGAGCAGGCCCCAGCCCTGTTCGGGGTGGCTGGTGATGGTTGCCGCGGCCCCGGCGTCGGGTGCCTCGGAAGTGGGGCATGGGGGCGTGTGCTTGCAGGTCATTGCGGTCTCCGGGTCGGGTGGGCGCGTGCCCGGCGCGACGGCGGGCGCGGCGAGCAGGATTGGGGTGAGGTGAGGGCCGTCCGGGGCGTTGGCGGGGCAGACCAAGACGAGGGCGTGGCCGTGCCAGTGGCAGGCACGGGCGACGCGGTCTGGGCCGCGACTTTCGGCGGCGTCCACTTGCTGCCCGGCGACGGTGAGGGTCTCGAACAGCGCGAGGCCGTCGGGGACGGCTTCTGCAGCGAGGCGGGTGAGCGGCGGGTGCCCGGGTCCGTGGACGGCGGTCCAGGAGCCGTCCACGTACCGCGTGACCGCGACCGGCGTGCCGGCGTGGTCCTCCTGCGCGGTGGTGGCCGGCCGGATGCCCGTCAGGACGGCGATGAACGTGGCCGGCCCGGTCGCCGGTGGTGTGGGGCGGGGAGGGGCGGTTCCTGGCGCGGCTTGCTCCGGTGTTGCGGGCTTGAGGCGCGGGTCCGAAGTGGTGTGTCGGTGGTCAGCGCGGAGCCCCAGCAAGGAGGACGGGCAGGCTGGTGTGGCCGTTGGAGATGAAGGACGGCAGAGGCTGCAGTTGGTCGGCCGGGACCGCGAGGGCGAGGTCGGGGAAGCGCTCGAACAGCACCTTCAGCGCGATCCGGCCCTCGAGCCGTGCGAGTTCGCCACCCAGGCAGTAGTGGGTGCCGTGGCCGAAGGCGAGGTGCTCGTCCTTGGTGGTGCGGGTGATGTCGAAGTGGTCGGTGCCGGGTCCGTGGGTGCGTGGGTCGCGGCCGGCCGCGGAGTAGTTGACGACGATTGCGTCGCCCTTGGTGAACGTGGTGCCGGTCTCGGCGTCGTGGATGTCCTCGACGGCGTAGCGCAGGAGGAGGTTGGCGATGGGGGCCTGGTGGCGCAGCGTCTCCTCGACGGCGTCCGGCCAGGTGGCACGGCCTGTGCGGATGAGGTGGAGCTGGCCGGGGGTGCTGGCCAGGTTGGCGATGGCGTGGTCGAGGAGGTTGGCGGTGGTCTCGTAGGAGGCGCCGATGAGCAGGAGGAGGGTGTCGAGGAGTTCGGGGCCGTCCAGGCCAGCGCCGCTGTCGTTGTCGCGCTCGTCGACGAGGGTGGTGGTGACATCCTCGCCGGGGTGCTCCCGCTTGAGGTCGACCAGGGTCTGCAGGAGGCCGTACATGCGGGCGACGTTGGCGTTCGCCTGCTCGGCGGTGAGGTCGGTGGCGAACAGGAGGGCTGCACTCTCACGGAACGGCTCGTGGAGGTGCGCGGGGACACCGAGCAGGAGGTCGGCGACCAGCAGCGGCAGAGGGAGGGCGAAATTCTTGCGCAGGTCGACGGTGCCGTCGGCGCGGGTGTCGGCGGCGAGGGTATCGACCAGGTCGCGGGTGAGGATCTCGATCGGCTCGGCCAGGGCGCGGATGCGTCGGGCGGTGAACGCGGGGGCGATCAAGCGGCGCAGGCGGGTGTGGTCGGTGCCGTAGGCGGTCAGCGCGTTGTACACGTCCACCCAGATGCGTGAGGCCCAGGTGGCCCGGACGTCGCCGTTGATATAGGCGGGCCAGTGCTGGCGGGCGTCCTTGGAGACGTGCGGGTTGGTCAGCAGCCGCTTGATGAGGCCGGGTTCGGTGACGGCCCAGGTTCGGATGTGCGGGGGCAGGCCGGGCAGGTGCACGAGGGCGGCCGGGCCGAGCCCGCGCAGGGCCTTCGCTTCGCCGTGCAGGTCGGTGCCGGCGGCGTCGAGAGCGAAGGGGCAGCCGGGGCGTTGCGTGGTGGTCACGGGCGGGCTCCTGGGGTGTCGGTCAGGCGGACGGGGCGAAGGTGACGGGCAGGGCGAGCCAGCCGGAGGTGAAGGTGCCGGGTCGCCGCCGCAGTTCGGCTTCGGGGCAGCCGAGCGCGAGGCCGGGCAGGCGGTCCAGGGCACGTTCGATCGCGGTCTGGCTGATGACGCGGGCCATCCCCACGGCCGGGCAGGCGTGAGCGCCGGCGCTGAAGGCGAGGTGGGCTCGGTTGCCGGTCCGGTCGGCGCTGGCGCCCATGGTGGGGTCGGTGTTCGCCGCGGCGAATGAGACCATGACGGGGTATCCGGGCCGGACCCAGGTACCTTCGACCTCGACGTGGTGGCGGGCGTACAGCGGCGAGTAGTTCGCCACGGGCGCGTCGTGCCACAGGGTGAAGTCGAGGGCCTCGGACACCGGGCGCACGCCGGTCAGGACGCTGCCGGCGAACCGGTCGTCGCTCAAGAGCAGCTTCAGGGTGTTGATGATCAGGTTGCTGGAGGGGGTGGCACCGGCTCCGATCATCAGCAGGAGCTGCTGGACCATCTCCTCGTCGGCCAGGCAGGCCGGGTGGGCCAGCAGGCGGGAGGTGACTTCCGTGCCGGGCCGGCGGCGCTTGAGCTGGACGAGTTCGAGGCAAGCCGCCTCCAGGTCGGCGTTGGCGCGGGCCGAGTCCTGGTCGGTGTCGAACAGCTTTGTCAGGGCGGTGACGATGCGGTGAACGAGGTCGGTGGGGCAGTCGAACAGGCGCATCAGGACCAGCATCGGCAGCTGATCGGCATAGTCCGCGGCGAGGTCCGCACCGCCGACTGCGGCGACGCGGTCGAGTAGCCAGTCGGCGATGTGCGCGGTGAGCGCTTCGAGGGCGTGGGTGTCGACCGCGGCCAGGCTGTCGGTGATGGCGCCGCGCAGCCGGGTGTGCGGGGCCCCGTCCATCCACAGGGCGTTGCGGCGCGGCATCATCATCATCCGCGCAGGGCTGTCCTCGGGGACGCGTCCCTCGATCAGGGCGCCCCAGTTGTCGGTGGGGTCCTTGGCGAACACTGCCGGGGTGGATCGAAGGACGCTCAGCGCCGCCCGGTAAGTCGTGGTGAGGTAGCCGTGGACGCCGGGGGCGATCTCCACCGGCGCGATCGAGCCCGAGCGGCGAAGGAGTGCGTAGGTGGCGTGCGGGTCGGCGCTGAACGCATCGCCGTGGATCGGCAGCGGGCGAGTCGGCCGGGAACCGGCCGCTGTCGCGCCCCACGGGCAGGTCGCGGAACCGTGGGCGGTATACGGAGGTGTGGTCATCGCGGGGCGGGCTCCGGGTAGCGGGTCAGCAGGAACTCGACGAACTCGATAAGCAGGGTGCGGGCGCTTGCCCGCTGCCGGGCATCGCACACCAGCAGAGGGGTGTGCTCGGGCAGGGCCATCGCGCTGCGCAGTTGGCGGACCGGGTAACTCGGTGAGGTGGGGAAGCGGTTGACGGCCACGGCGTAGGGCAGGCCGAGTCCCTCGACCTCGCCAATCACCGGGTAGGCGTCCTCGAGGCGGCTGGTGTCGACGAGGACCAGCGCGCCGAGGGCGCCGCGTGCCAGGTGCTGGAGGATCGGACGGAACCGGGGCTGGCCGGGCGCGCCGAACAGGTAGAGCACGTGCTGCTCGTCCAGGGTGATGCGGCCGAAGTCCATCGCGACGGTCGTCGTGGTCTTGTCCGGGAGCCCGGCCAGGTCGTCGGTGGCCTCACTGGCCCGCGTCATGGTCTCCTCGGTGCTCAGCACCCGGATCTCCGACAGGGTGCCCACCAGGGTGGTCTTGCCGGCGCCGAGCCCCCCTCCGATGAGGAGCTTGACGACGGTCTCGTCACCGCGCAGGTGGGTGCCGGCCGCGGGATCAGAGCCTTCGAAGTCCGGCAAGGACGGCCTCCAGTAGGCGTTGGGGTTGAAGAAGGGCAGCAGGGACGGGCGCGCGGACGTTCACGTGACCGCTGTCGTGGAGATCGGAGACCAGGACGCACAGCACCGAGAACGGCAGGCGAAGGTGGGCGCTGATGTCGGCCATCGCCAGCGCGCCCGGCCGGATCAGCGCCAGGATCGCCCGGTGCTCCGGGGTGAGTCCGGCCACCGGCGGGTCAAGGTCGGTCGGCTGGACCAGCGTCAGATGGTCGTAGGTGTTGCGGCTGGGCACGGCCCGGCCGCCGGTGACGACGTAGGGCCGAACCAGGGCACGGTCGCCGTGGTGCCCTTCCCGACTCACGGGCGTTTCCGGGCGGGCACGCTCATCACCTCGCCGAGGCGGGCCACCGCCTGCTGCATGGCGTAGGACACCGATTCCACCGCGGTGCCCGGCCTGCCCGAGGCGGTCAGGTAGGCCCCCTGTCCGGCGCCCATGGTGATGTCGAACGCGCCGTCCCGGTACTGCGCCAGGTTCAGTTCCAGCTCGCCGTCCGGGGAGCCGGCGAAGTCCGCCCGCTGGCGGCTGAGGGCCTGCTGGCCCGAGATGGCGGCCGCCGTGCGTTCGGCCATGTCCCGGTGCGTGCCGTCGGACCAGGCGAGCGGAAGGCCGTCGTAGGACACGAGGACGGCCCGCAGTGTGCCGGGGACACGGTCAACGAGGTCGTTGAGGATCCAGTCCTGCTCGTTGCTCTGGGCTGTGGTCATGACTCAGGTCCTCTCGGTGGTGGTCGGTTCGGGGAACTGCTGCCGGGCCGCATGGCGCCCCCGCAGCACGGCGGACACGGTGGCGGCGTGGTCCTCGTGTCCCGCCCCAGCGCGATCCGCCGAACCCGTAGCCGGGGCCGACGCGGTGCGCGGGGTGCGCGGAGTGCGCTGCGGCAGGCCGTCGGCCCGCCGCGGGTAGGCCTCGGCGCCCGCGTCGGCCGCCTGTGTGCCGGCTCCCGCCGGGGCAGGAAGGGGCGCCAGGATCGTGTTGGGCAGGAACACCACCGCCCGGACCCCCTTGGCGTCGGACTCCTGCCCGACGTTGACCTGGAACCCGTAGCGGTCGGCCAGGGCCGCGACGATCGGCAGGCCGAGCCGGACGGGATTGCCCAGCCGGGTGAGCCAGGTCGCCGTCTGCCCGGACAGAACGAGCTGGCTGGCGACCCTGTCCTCGGGCCCCAGGCCAGGGCCCGCGTCATCGACGGTCACGAGCGTCCCGTGGTGTCCGCGATCGAACCACACCCGCACCCTCGTCTCGGGGTGCGAGTGGCGGGCCGCGTTGTCCAGCAGCTCGGCCAGGGCGATCACCACTCCCTCGACGCAGCGGCTGGCCACCGCGACATCCGGGGCACCGGTGATCTCGATCCGCTGGTAGTCCCGGATCCTGGAGACGGCCCCGCGGGTCACGTCCAGCAGCGGCGAGTCCGCACGCTGGAGCCCCGGCCAGGCCCCGGTGAGCACCGCGATGCCCTGCACCCGCCGGCTCAGCTGGCTCACCGTGTGGTCGATCGCCATCGCATCGGCCAGCACCGCCACGTCGCCATGGCTGTTCGTCAGCCTGTCCACGGCGGCCTGCTGCTCGTTCACCAGCGCGGTCAGAGCCCGCGCCAGCGCCAGGACCGTCGTCTTGGTGGCACCCTCGGCGCGCTGGGCGGCGTCCTCAACGATCCGGGCGAACTCGCCGCCGAGATGGTCCAGGACGGCCGTGAAGTCGCTGCCGGCGAGCTGGGCGGGATACGCCGTGCCCGCCGGTTCGGCGGGGTGACCCCGCCAGACCGCGGCAAGCAGCTCCGGCAGACGGGACGACGCGAAGCGCCGGATCGCCTCGTCACGCAACCGCCCCCGCAGCTCTTCGTCGGCAAGCGCGCGCTCCAGAGCGGCCGCACGGTCGAGTTCGAGACGGTGACGGTCGGCCGCGTGCCGGTTCGCCCGGCGTAGCCGGAGCGCGTGCGCGCTCATCAGGCCCAGGGCCGCGGTGGGAACACCACCGAGGACGGCGGGCACAAGAGCGCTCATCGCTGCCATCCGCAGGCCGGAAGTTGGGCCGCGGTCAGGTCGGCGCTCGGCACGTGGAACCGGTCCGCGTCGTCCACCGGTGCTCCGAGCGTCTGCGCGATCTGCGTGGCCAGCTGAACGAGGTGCGCCTCGGGGAGACGGCCACTGCCCACGGCCCGCGCGAGTGCGGGTCGCAGGCGCTGCTGCTGGTCGAGGCTGGCGGCCAGTGCAATTGCCAGCGCCGCGTCGCAGCCGTCCGGCCCGGCCGAGTCGAGCAGCGGCCAGCCGTGCACATCGACGATCGCCGCCAGCTCGGCGGCGGCGCGACGCACCTCGGCGAGGTAGCTGTCCGCCGCCGCGGAGTCGCTGTGCCGCACGAGCAGCGCGTGGCTGCTCCAGAGTCGCCGGGCGAGCCGGAGCAGCTGTCCCTGCACCACGGTGTCGAGCGTGGCCTCGCTCCACCCGCCCGTCGCTGCCAGCGCCGGCTCGACCGCGCCGTGGCGCGGCGGGGCCGGCACCGGCACGATTCCGGCGCCGGGCGGTGTCCGCACGCACAGCTCGGCCGAGGCGCGCGGCTGGCGGGTGGGCAGGCTGTCCCGCAGCCGCAGAAGTAGCGCCGAACCGGAGCGGCGGTGCCTGGCGCGTGTGGCCGGGGTTGCGCTGGTCATCAAGTCCCCAAGGGAAGTCGTGGTGGGAAGGTGGCGCGGGTCAGCCCGAAACCGGGAGGCGGCCGCTGTGGCGCCGGTCGTCGCGTACCGCTGCGGGCGGCTGCAGGTTCCAGAACGCACAGACCTGCTTCCCACCGGCACCGGTCGGCACCACGGTCCACTCGTCGCAGTAGGCGCCAGCCAGGAGCAGGCCCCTGCCGTGAGTCGCCTCGCCGTCCGGCGAGCGCCGTACCGGCATTCCGGGGTGCGGGTCCGATACGCCGATCGCGAGAACGCCGCGGGCGTGTTCGATTCGGAGGCGGACGGTGAAACCGGCAGATTGACCGGAGTGGTGGCAGATCGCGTTGGTGACGAGTTCGCTCACCACCAGCTGCACGCCCTGTACAAGCTCGGCATCCAGCGCCCATAGCTGCAGGGTTTCCCTGGCAAATCTCCGTGCTTCGGCTGCTGACTCGCCGATTGCGGCCAGGACAAGGTCGCGCCGGTGCCTGGGAGCTCGCAGCTCGGAGCGGCCATCGGCGGCCGAGGTGTCGGCCGGCCGGTGGGCAGCAAGTCCGAGGCCCGCTGTGTATTCGAGCGCGTTCATGTCTCTCCCGACGTGGTGATCGCCTTGGGTGCTGCTCTGCTCGGGCCCCGGAGCGTGTCCATCTCGCGGAGGTGGGGACCGTGGGGGGGATTTGCCTAGGTGGACCGGAGGTGGCCGCCGGGTGTGTCGAGCGCGGCTGTCACCAGGAAGGCGCCGCGGTCCGCGACGAGGGCGGCGAGTTGTTCCCAGGAGTCACCTGTCGCTGCCACCATGGACCGGGTCCAGGTGACGATGCCGCTGGCCGCCCCGCTGGAGAGCGCTGCCGTGATGCTGTTCCAACCCGCTCTCTGGTCGAGCGGCTGTTCCGGGAACTGGTCCCCCTCGGATGCGGCCACGTCCCACTCGCGCGCCTCGGCGTAGCGGCGGCAGTGTTCGGTCAGGGTCGCGGCAAGGATGGTGTCGCTGGTGACTACGTAGAGGGCGACAGACACCCGGCCGGCGGGTAGGTGCGGGCGTTCCCGGAGCATGCGACAACTGTTGCTGAGGCGTTGGAGCGGCGGAACGGACGGTGCGTAGGACTTCCAAGACCGGGGGTGGGGCAAATGCGCACGGAGCGTGGGTATTTGGGTAGTGACGGTCCTTCGCGTGGCTCGACGTCATTAGCCTGGGTGGGCAAGGGCCGTTTCACAGGCGAAGATGTGACGTGCAGTCATCTGGCGGGCCCGCAATGTCCGCGAGGAGTGGCATCGGCTGCCCCATGGGGTAGCCCGGAAGAGTTGCAATCCGCTGGACACCGCGGGCCAGGGGGCCTTCGGCCACGGGCCGGTGAAGCAGAGTAGGGAGTGCGGACATGGCGCAGTGGCAGGAGTTCACCACAGGCGAGCGCATCAAGATGCTGCGGGGCAAGACCGTGACCCAGTCACAGCTGGCCGAGCTCAGTGGGTTGTCCTTCTCGACCATTCAGAAGGCCGAACAGGGTGGCAGCGTGTCCTTGCCCACGCTGTTGCGGATCTCCGAAGCGCTGCACGCGGAGGTCGCGGTGATCCTGGGTCACCAGGCGCCGCGGCGGGGGATGTCGACCGACGAGCGCGCGATGCTGCGGGATCTGTCCCGCAGCGTTCACGACATTGCGTCCGGGATACTGCTGGACCCGGCAGAGGACATTGTGCCCGGGCCGGCCGATCTGGCGGAGGCCGCTTCGCGCATGTGGCGTGTCTACTGGCGAGGTTCCTACGCCGAGGCCGGTGTCCTGGTCGGCCCGCTGCTTCGCTCGGCCGCGCTGTACGCCAGGGAGGCGCCCGTCGGGCAGGAGGCCGCAGCTGCCGCGCTGCTGTCCGACGCATACCGTGCTGCCGGACTCATTGCGAATTTCCTCGGCTCCCGAGACCTTGCCTACGCGTCGGTGGGTCATGCCATCCGGTACTCGGACGTCGCCGGTGACCCGGTCCGCCGGGCGATGCTCGGCTCGGCCCGAGCCCGCGTGCTTCTGCGCGATGGACGGGTGTCCCAGGCCCTCGCCGAGGCGGAAGGGGCGGCGTCCGCGGCCGAGCCGAGCTTCTCCGAGCAGGGGTCCAGCCGGCTCGCCGCCTACGGAAAGAACATCACGTTCGCAGCGGTCGCAGCCTCAAGGCTCGGCGACTCCTCCCGAGCCACCGATCTCCTGTCGCAGGCGCATGCCGTCGCGGCCAGGCTTGGCACTGACGTCTTCGTCAACGGACTCCAGTTCGGGCCCTCCTATGCCGGTGCACAGGCAGTAGGCGTGAACGTCTCGCTCGGCAACGCCGGCAAGGCGTTGGACCTCGTCCACCGATTCGATCCGTCCGGCCTGACGCAGGCCGCCCACAACCGGATGATGCTCGACGTCGCCCTCGCTCAGTGCGACGCACGCCAGTGGGACAGCTCGCTGGACACGCTTCAGGGCGTCTGCGAGGCCCACCCGGACTGGGCCCGCCACCAAGCCATCCCTAGTGTCATCATCCAGAGGGCTGGGCAGGCCAGCACCAGCCGGATCCGCAAGCTGTCGGCGATTCTCGGCATGTCGCCAGCGAGCCACTGATCGCCGGCCTCGAACCTCAGCAAGGAGTGTCCAGGTGCCATACCGCGGTTTGATCCTCGACTTCGCGGGAGTGATGACCACACCGATCGGCAGGTCGTCACAGGCCTGGTGCACCCAGGCCGGACTGCCCGCCGACGCCTGGCGAAGCACGCTGGAGGACGACCCGGTGGGCCGGGCCCTGTACGTCGAGCTGGAGCTGGGCCGGATGAGCCAGGAGGCCTGGAACGCGGGGACCGCAGCGATCCTCGGCGTCGACGCCGAGAACCTGATGGGCCGCGTCCACGCCCAGGTCCGGGCGGTTCCCTCCATGCTCGAGGTCGCCCGCCAAGCCCGACTCGGCGGGATATCGGTGGCGCTGTTGTCCAACTCCTACGGCTTCGAGCCGTACGATCCCTATCAGGCGACCGGTGTATGGGACCTCTTCGACGTCCACATCGTCAGCGGCCACGAAGGCATCGCCAAGCCTGACCCCGCAATCTACGCCCTCACCCTCCAGCGGCTCGGCCTGAGCGCGAGCGAGTGCCTGTTCGTGGATGACCACCTGCAGAACCTCCCGCCGGCCGCGTCCCTCGGGATGGCCACTCTCCACGCGACGGGGAGCGACGAGACCGCTCGAGTCATCGCCGAACAGCTCTCGCTCCCCCGGCCCGGGCACGGCCCTCAAAGCCAGTGCTCCGGGAACCCGCAGCCATACACGGTATAACTACTTGGGCCCCACGAGTCGGCGCTCCGCGGTTCAGCGTTCGGGCGGACCCGAGACGCTGTAGGTCCCCGCGGTACTCCGCCACGGTTGTCAGCGCCGTCAGGCGGACGAACGCGAGGTACCGCCTGAGGTCGGTGAACTCCGGCACACCGCAGCGTACGTACTCCCACGCGGTGGCAAGGACCTCCGTGTCGGGCCCCTGAGCCGTCCGGCTGGTCGTCGGCACGGAGCCACTGTGACTTCGCCGGTGGCAGTTGCTTGCGTCGGCTCGTGCCGGGACCTACTCGATTCGAGCCAGGAGCCGCCGGGCTTCGTATTCGACCCGGGATCCGGCCTGCCGCAGGGTCAGGTCGGGGTCGGATAGGTCGAGGTTGGTCAAGCCCTCGCGGTTGGCGGGGTCGCCGCAGGCCTCGCAGTCCGCACAGTCCGGGCAGCCGTCGCACCTCTGCACGTTGACGTGGTACAGGCCTTCCCAGTGGTCCGAGATCCGCAGATGGATGTCGGGACGGTCGCTGGTGGACCCGGGGAGCGTGAGGGTCCAGGTGGTGTCGGATTGGGTGTCAGCCGGCGCCGTCGCGTTGAGGAGTCCGGCAACTACGGTGGCGACGTCTGCGAGGCCGAAGGTGGTTCGGTCAAGGTCGGTGCTGGGAGCGGCCGGGGTCGGATCGGTGGTCATGAAGGGCTGTCCTCGTTGTGCTGACGGTGATCGGGGAGGTGGGTCGCCCGAGCTCGTCGGCCGTCGGCGGTTCCGGCGCCCGACGGGCTTGCTGCCGAAGACCCGGCGTTCGAGCGGGTAGCGCCTGCAACTGGGCCCGGGAAGCATCGTTCGTGCCTCCCGGGCCGGCGCCATCGGCTCAGGCCTCGGACGCGCCCACCGCGTGGCGGACCAGGCCACGGATCAGGGACCTGGCCTTGGAGCTCGGCAAGTGCTGCAACGGTGCCGGCCAGCATGTCGACCAGCGCGGCACGCTGCTTGGGGTGCGCGAGGCTGGGCCCCGCGGCGCGCGTGATGGTCTCGGCCAGCGGCCTGTTGATCTTCTTGCGCAGCTTGCCGAAGGCGGGATTCGTCGACGCCAGGAGCTCGACCGCTCGCAGGACGGGAGCGTGCGAGCGCCAGATGGCGAGGTACGCGTCGACGGCCGTGTCGAGTTCGTCGGCGCCGATGGGGTCGTCGTCGCTCTCGGCCGCTGGGAGGGCGGCCGTCATGTCCGTGGCCGCCAGTGCCGCGAGCTCGAGGACGATCGCGTCGTACGTCGCGAAGTACTGGTAGTACGTGGCCGGTGAGAGGTTCGCGGCTCGGGCGATGACAACGACCGTGGTCTCGGCGTAGCCGGTTGCGCGGAGGACCCAGGCCGCCGCCGCGAGCAGGTTGTCGCGGCTGTTCCGAGCCCTTGCTCCGAGCTCTCGGCTGCCGTTTGACGGAGTGGTGGTGGGCATGGCTGTGCTCCGATTTGCGAGGTGGGAGTGTGAGGGCCGTCTGGTCCGGTACTGGGTCGCCAGGGACGGTTACGGGCAGCGGTGTGCTCCGGGGGCCGTGAAGGGCCGTGGCCGTCGAGGCCTGGCGTCCGTGTCGTCTACGCCGCGGGGGGTGGTGGACGGACCGTGGCCACGGGAAGTGGCCGGGTTGACGAATCGCAAGTTAGCCGGATCTGTCGGCCGATCAAGTCCTGTGGCCGGGCCGATTCGACGTGAGGCAGGGTCCTGGTGGAGCGGGCTCGGTAACCGGAGGGTGTAGGGGGACAGCGCGGCCAGCAGCTACCGTCCGGAGCGCTTCGTTCGGCCCGCTGGCCAGCGTCCACCGGCAGTCGGACAGCTCTTGCATCTTTGAACGCCCTGGCCGGGATGCGCGGCACCACGGAGCCAGCGCCTGGCCCTGTCGTGCCCGGCAAACGCGTCGCTCCACGCCGGAGCGGGCGGCTACGCTCGCGCCATGGAACTGGACCAGGCACTGGAACCGCTGCGCCGGGTGCTGCTGGAGCGCAGCACCAGCGGCTGTCCGACGACGGTCGCCGCGGCGGTGGAGGCGGCCCGGACGGCACTGGCCGGCGGGGCCGACACCCCGACACTGTGGGAGCTCGGCGTGCTGCCCGAGTGGGATGTGCTGGAGGCGCGCCGGCTGCTGGCCGAGCTGGAGCAGCAGTTCTGGCCGACGCTGCGGCTGCCCGACACCATCGCGGCCCGGGACCGGGCACTGGCCCGGTACTGCCTGCAGGACCTGCTGGCCGGCCGCCTCGATCCGTTGGCGGCGGCCGGCCGGATCGGCTTCGAGCTGTGCCCCGCCGACGACCCCGGCTCGCCGCTGCGGCCCTTCCGCGAATGGCTGGATCGGGCGGAGGACCAACTGGAGCACTGCGGCGGGCCGACGCACGAGCTGGTGGCCGAACTGCACGACCTGGCCACCCGGTTGCTGGCCGGCCTGCTGTCCTGACGGCAGGATCCGACGGTGCTTCCCCCCAGTGCCGAGGCGACGCACCGGCGCGACGACGGACCTCTCAACGCCCGGTTCGACTCGCTGACCCCGGGGTCCGCCGTGCGGATCTCGGGGCGCTTGGTGGAGGAGCCCCAGGTGAAGCTGAGCGGCCTGGGGGTCGTGCCGGAGAGCGTCGAGGGTACTGGAACGGGCGGAGGCGCCGGTGGTGATCAACGACCGGTCCGGCCTCGAGCACCGGCTCGGTTGGCGTTCCCTCGACCTTCGCAGGCGGCCGCGGGCAAGCGGTGCTGTTCGCCGTGCAGACCACTTTCGAGCAAGGGGCTGCGCGAGTACGCCGTGCAGCAGGGCGGTACCGAGTTGCACACCGCCAAGCTGAGCGGGCAGCGCCTCGGCGTCCGACGCGGACGTGTTCCGGCTCGGCTACTTCGACTGCTCCGCCTGCCTCGCCCAGTCACCCAGTTTTACAAGCAGCTGACCGCGGCAGCGGGCATCGACCGCGCGCTCGGGGCGGGCTGGCCTTCCGGGCGGAGCCGTCCGGCCTTGTTCACGTGAACTGGTTCTGGCTCAACTGAAGTAGCAGCGACTGGTGCTCTGCCCGGCCGCTGAGCGCCGTCTCTCGGTCGGCCTCCTGTTCACCGCGCCGGCCCGGTTCCTTCACCGGGCCGACGTCCGGCGACGTGCCTACCTGTGCGCGCCCTTGCGTCGGCGGAGAACCAGCAGGACAGCGGTACCCGCCGCGAGCGTGGCGGAGCCGAGGACCGCGAGGGCAGTCGTGCCGTTCGCGCCGGTCGCGGCCAGTTCGTCCGTAGCAGCGGTCGGTCCGGGGCTGGCGGGACGGGTGGGGCGGGTGGACGACGCCGCGGGACTGGTCGCGGTGACCGGTACGGCCGGGCTCTTGCTGGGTGTGGTGCTCGGCGTCGTGGTGGGGGTCGGGGTTGCGACGGTGAACTCCGCTGCCGTGTAGCCGACGAACTGGGTGCATGTGTCGGTGCCGATGACGCCCTTGGGGGCAGCGGCGGCCGGGGTGCGGGAGCCGGCAGCGGGCGAAGCGGGTCCAGTGGTGGGCGCGGCGCCGTTGTCCGCCGGTGTCATGGTGACGAATTCGCCGGTGTCGTCGCTGAGCAGGTCGGAGCCGCCCGACTCGGTCGCCTCGTAGTGGCCGGGGGCGGCCGATCCGGTGGCTCCGATGCGGATCTGGAGCGTGACCTTCTCGCCCTTGGCGAGCTGGTAGGTGCCGGTGTCGATGATGTTCTGGTTGTTGCCGGTGCCGAAGTTCACGGCGGTCCACTCGCCTCCGGGCCGGCGGAGCTGGACGGTGACGGCGCTCGCGGTGGTCTGGTCGGGGGCGTCGGCGGCGCTGAGGTAGAGCGACGTCCGGAAGTTCTTGACGTCGTGGCCGGTGGTGTTGTCGAAGACCGCGGTGCTCTCCTGCACAGGGCCGCCCTTGGCCAGTGTGGCGCCGTTCTGGCCGGTCCACGTCGCGGTGAGCTCGGTGTGGGTCTGGACGGCGCCGCTGCAGGTGGGGGCGGCGTCGGCGGTTCCGGCGGCCAGGCCGATGCCTGCGACAGCGGCGATGACCGCTGTGGCGGCCTGGAGGCGGCGTACGCGCACGTGGGGCTCCTTGCTCGGGGATGATTGCGGCCACACGGCCAACGGCCCGAACGCGCGTCGGCGTCGGCCGCCCTGCCGTAGCTCCGCGGGAGCGGGCAGGCCGGGCACAGGGGGAAGATCCTGCTCGTTGGATGGTGGATCAGCGACGACCCGGGGTGCTGCGGTCCGGTGCGCCCCTCCCGGCTAGCGGGAACCTGCGACCGCCGCTTCCCGCGGTGTGGGATCTGGCGCACGGGCACGTCGACCCGTGCCGGGCCGGCGCAGAGGTCCCGTGAGAGCATGGCTGTCTCCTGGGGAAGGGACCGGTTGGATGACTTTCACCGATGGGCAGTTGAGCTCGCTGGCGGCGTTCGCGGAGCAGCGCAGGGAGCGCGAGCGTTCGGCGCCGGTGGCGGCGGCCGTGATGCTGGAGCGTCTGGCGGCCGGGGAGGCGGAGCTTCTCGGGGACTTCCAGGGTGCGCCGGTGAAGTACCTGGACCGGTGGTGGCGTGCCGGGGAAGGTGTCTGGGAGCCTCTCGACGAGGCGGCGGGCAAGGCCCTCGATGACGATGCCGCGCGGTGGAAGCTGGCGCTGGCCGCGGAAGCGGACGCGTTCGGTGGCGTGGAGTCCGAGGACCTGGGGCAGGTCGACGGGCTGTGAGCGAGGCGGCGCAGGCGGCGGTGCTGGGCGCCGTCCTGCGCGAGCCGCGCCGCGGGCGTCAGGTCCGTACCTGGCTGCGGGCCGCTGACTTCACTCCTGGATGGCATCGGGAGGTGTACACCGTTCTGGTCGAGCAGGGCCTCTACGCGCAGGCACCGCCGCCGGGCGACCTCGCATCCGATGCGGCCGAGATCACGGCGGTTCAGGTGTCCGCGGTGGTCGAGCGGCTGCGCCGTCGGGCCGAGGAGCGCGGGCAGTTCCTCGACGGTCCGGGGTGGGAGCGGGTGCACAGGGACGTCGCTGCGCTCGCCGATCAGGTCCCCGATGCCTCGCGCATCGCCGCATACGGGCAGATCGTGGCCCGCGCTGCCGTCGAGCGGGCCCTCGGTCCCGACGGCGGTTCGGCCGAGCAGTCGCTGCTGTCGGCGTTGCTGGCGCATCCGGCGCAGGGCGCACACCTGCGGCACTGGCTGCGCGGCGAGGACTTCGCCGACCCCTTGCTGGGCCGTATGTACCGGGAGCTGGTGGAGGACGGGCTGTACGGGGAGCCTCGGGTTGTCGGCGCGGCCGGCGAAGACGTCGCACGGGTGACCGTCACCGCACTTCGGACCGCGCTCGTCACGGCAGCCCAGGAAGATGGGTGGGAACCGGGGCCGGGTGGGTGGCCGGCCGTGACGGCCAGGCTGGCCGAACTGGCCGCCGGGGCGACGGATTCCCGTGCCGACCACGTGGTGCCGGTCGGCAAGCAGGTCCTCCAGTTGAGCATTCAGCGTCAGGTGGCTTCGGCCGGCCGTCATCTGCAGCTCGACGCGGCCGTGCCAGCCGGGGAGCCGGCCCAGGCGCCTGCGATTGCCACCGAGGACCTGGTGCGGGCGGTGGACGAGCTCCGGCACCGCTGGGACCAGGTCATGGGCCGCGCCCCTGCCGCCGTCACGAAGGCCATCACGGCGTCCCAGGAACACCGGGCCACCGAGACCGCCGTCCTCGCGTCGCTGCTGCAGGACCCGGGCCAGGCCGTCAAGGTCAAGGAATGGCTCCGGGCGGACGACTTCACGGTTCCGGATCACCAGTCGCTCTACCGGTTGATCATTGCGCGGGCGGCGGCCGGGGAGCCGGTCGACGCGATCCTTCTCGCCAAGGACGCCCGAAGGAACGGCTGGCACGGCCTGGACGAGGCCGCCATCAAGGCGGTCGGAGATTCCGGGCGGCCTGGGGAGGCTCAGGCCCGTGGGCGCGAACTGCTCGCTGCCCGGATCAATGTCCATGTCCAGGGCGCTGCCGATGCGGTCGCCGGCAGCGCCGACGGCCCATCCGCTGCCGTTGCCCTCGGTCACCTGAGGCGTGCGGCCGTGCAGGCCTCACGCGCGCGGGCCTCGCACCCGCCCGGCAGTGACGGTGGTGCGCTCGTGCCGCGAACCATCAGGCCGCCTCAGGTGTGACGTCCCGACGGGCAGGGCGGGCCCGCCGGGACGTGCTGAAAAAGCCTGAAGCCAGCGAGGCCGGCCTGCTAGTGCTGTGACCGCATAGGTACGCCGGGTTGGCGGTGTCAGGGCCTGAACCGGTTGGATGTGGGCGGGCATCCGAGGGACGGGGAGGCGTGGTGGCGGAGCCGGTCAAGGTCAGGAGACTGACCGACCAGGAGGGCCAGCAGTTACAGCGGATCGTGCGTCGGGGCAGCACGAGCACGGTGCGCTACCGGCGGGCGATGATGCTGCTGGCCTCGGCCGGCGGTAACCGGGTCCCGGTGATCGCCCAGCTGGTGCAGGCCGACGAGGACACGGTGCGGGATGTGATCCACCGGTTCAACGAGATCGGGCTGGCCTGCCTGGACCCTCGCTGGGCGGGAGGCCGTCCCCGCCTGCTCAACCCTGACGACGAGGACTTCGTCGTCCAGACGGCCACCACCCGCCCGGCCAAGCTCGGGCAGCCCTTCACCCGCTGGTCGATCCGCAAACTGCTCGCCTACCTGCGGCGCGTGCACGGCCGGGTGATCCGGATCGGCCGCGAGGCCCTTCGCTGTCTGCTCGCCCGACGCGGCGTCACGTTCCAGCGCACCAAGACATGGAAGGAGTCCACCGACCCGGATCGTGACGCGAAACTCGACCGGATCGAGCACGTCCTCGACCGCTTCCCGGACCGGACGTTCGCCTTCGACGAGTTCGGCCCGCTCGGCATACGCCCCACTGCCGGCAGCGGCTGGGCCGAGCAGGGGCGGCCCGAACGGCTGCCGGCCACCTACCACCGCACCCACGGCGTGACCTACTTCCACGGCTGCTACTCGGTCGGCGACGACACCCTGTGGGGCGTCAACCATCACCGCAAGGGCACCGCGAACACCCTCGCCGCACTCAGGTCGATCCGGGCCGCCCGCCCGGACCGTGCGCCGGTCTACGTGATCCTGGACAACCTCTCCGCCCACAACGGCAAGAAGATCCTCCGCTGGGCCCGCAACAACAACGTCCACCTCTGCTTCACCCCGACCAACGCCTCCTGGGCGAACCCGATCGAGGCGCACTTCGGGCCCTTGCGGCAGTTCACCCTCGCGAACTCCCAGCACCCCAACCACACGGTCCAGACCCGCGCTCTGCACGCCTACCTGCGCTGGCGCAACGCCAACGCCCGCCACCCCGAGGTCCTCGACGCCCAGCGCCGGGAACGCGCTCGAATCCGCAGCGAGAAGGGCCTCCGCTGGGGCGGGCGGCCGGTGGCCGCCGCGGCCTGACTACTGCGACGCCCGCAAGGCCGCCCCTGCCGAGGCGACATCGAGGTCGACCACGACCTCCTCGCCGTCCCAGCGGCCGCGCTGCGAGATCGCGAGACCGATCAGCGCCAGCTCCGCAGCCTGGTCCCGCAACGCGTACTGCTCATGAGTCTCCTCACCGAGGCCACCCACCTCCTCGCGGTCCCAGGCGCCCACCGCGGCCTCGGCCACGGCCCTCGGCAGTCGCACGGTGACCCGGCCGACCTGGGCATCGACATGCGCCCCGATCGCCGCCAGCACCTTCGAGTCTTCCCGATACCGGACGTACTGCTCTTGATCCACCACAGGGCGAGGCTACTCAGGGCTACCAGACCTGTCGCGGCCGATTATCCGGTGAACGTATGCGGTCAGGGCACTAGGGCCTGTGTGATGTCGTGATCATTCTTCGGGTTCTGCCCTCCCTTCGGGGCAGAACCCGGTAGGAATGTTGACCGTGACGCGCAGGCAACTCACCGACGAGCAGTGGAGTTTGATCGAGCCCTACCTGCCGATCGGCAGGTTCGGGCCCTATCCCGAACGGCTTCGTGACCAGTTTGAGGGAGTGATCTG